>JAFQYK010000444.1 GCA_017406485.1 Clostridia bacterium | reverse complement strand
GTTACCGCCAAGCCGTATATGCCAAACTTTTTGCCGAGCGTCACGTAATACAGTATAATCGCCACATTTGATACAAGGCTTATTATTGACGGTATGTTATATTCTCCGAACGACTGCAAAAGCCCCACAAACGAAAACGCAAGTCCCGTAAATATTATCATCGGGAACATTATCGCGGTGAGGTTTGCAGCGAGGCTTTGCTTTTCCGCCTCGTATTCCGGCGCCATAAAACCGACAAGCTGAGTGCGGAATACTATTCCGATTATCGAAATCAAAACAGTTATACAGATGATAAGCGTTACAAACTTATTTACAAACGCAAGCGCGTCTTCTGTGCTTTGTTTCGAGCGTATATCGTTAAACACCGGTATGAAGGTCGCTGATATTACACCGCCTATAACCACATCAAACAGCGTGGTCGGTATCGTTGACGCGGTCAAAAAAGCGTCCGACTCCATTCCCGCGCCAAAATAGGCTGTCAAAAGCGAGTCGCGCGCAAGTCCCAAAACCTTGCTCAGAAGCGTTGCAAATACCATAAAGACCGCTGTGAAAAGTATTTTTTGTCCTGTGCTCTTAGCCTTCAAGCGAAACACTTCCTTTTTCGTATAAATCAACCGCAAGACGGCCGTTTAGCCGCGCTTTTTTGTTAAGCTGCTTGTAGCTCTCGACAAGCGATGCTTTTATCTCGTCGTAGCTTGCCACTGTTTCATCAAGTATTTCTATAATATTTTCCGCCTGTGCATCGTCGAGGCTTAAATATCGCGTCTGGTTTGTATACTCCATAAAACTTGAAATCTTCGGGTCGTATACAAGGCCGATAAGCGGAATTGCGTTTATTACGGCGTAGATTAGTGTGTGCAGTCTCATTCCTATACAAACGTCAAAGTTCTTCATTATTGACATCGTATCTGCAACATCTATGCGTCTGTCTATGAGCGTTGCTTCGTGCTTCATACTGCGCTTTACGTTTTGCAGAACCGTCATATCCTTGCTCGTCTGCATTGGCAGAAGTACGGTGTGGTATCCGTAAGTTTCGTATGCATAGTCGCATACCCACGCGATGTTGTCCTCAAACTCCGAGCCGTTATCCCTCCAGCGTCTTATCGACACTCCCAACAGCTTTCTGTCCTTCGGAACACCAAGCTCGTCCAGTATTTTTCTGCCGCGCTCCTTGTCGGAGATGTCAAGCTCCAGGGCAGGGTCGGCGGTAACGATTATGTTTTTATTCTCAACGCCTATCGCCTTTAAGGTATCAAGCGAGCGTTCGTCACGCAGGGTAATAAGGTCAACCTTATCGAGTATTTTCTTTGTCTTTTTTATGTTGCTTTTCCTCTCAAGCGGGCCTATGCCGTTTGAGTAAAGCATCACCTTTAAATTCTTTCTTAGCGCCGCCTTGATTACCGTAAGGTAATACCAAAGCGATTTTGTGCTTGTTCTGTCCTGTATCAGCGTACCGCCGCCGGAAATGAGCATTTCCGCCTTTTTCATATGCTTCAGTATCTGGATTACATTGAGACGGTTGATTGCCTTGACGTGGTACATTTCCTTTGTTTCCTTCGGGTTTGCGCTTAATACCACGATATTTGGGCTTTCCTTGTATCGCTTTATATCCTCTATTATAGCCTTTAAAAGCGCGTCATCACCGCTGTTTTTGAAGCCGTAGTAGCCGGAGATAAGGATTTCCTTGTTTTTCTGTGTCGCCCAGTCATAGACTTTAATAGAGTCGTCCGCCATACGTGAAACAGAGTAATCCTTCTTTATAAGCTCCCTGCCGTACACGCCGAGCGATTGCTGCTTGTCCGCCGTCATATTGAAGAAATCGAGTATATCACGCTTTAAAAGCGCGGCGGAGCTTTCCACGCAGCCGCGGCAGCAGAAGTTTGTATCAATGCCGACCTGCAGCTTGCTATCGTCAAACAGTCCGATATATCCCTCGTTGCCGGCGATTATAACAGGCTTTTCAGCCGCCATCGCTTCCAGCGCGGCACGGCTTACACCGACAAACAGCTTACAGGGCGCAATCAGCTTGTTTATATCAGTTCTCGCGCCGGTCAGCACAATCACCTCGCGACCAAGCTGCTTATTAACCTTTTCGGCCATATTTTTGACGTTCTCAAAATCATCGCCCGCGCCGACAACTATAACCTTCAGCTTGTCCACTGCCTTGTCAATGTCGGGTATTGCTTCTATAAGCTGCTTCGCGACAAGCGAACGCGACTCATCAAGACGGCTGACGTAGGTAATAACCGTTTCATCGTCCTTTATTCCAAACTCTTTTTTTACGTCCGCGCAGTCGGTATCCGGCGAAAATTTACCCGTGTCAATTCCGTTTATTGTGACGTTTATATCTCCTTCGGGAACATTATAATTATCCATCAGGTACGTCTTAATATCCTCCGACACGGCAACGGTTTTTTCGCCCCAGTCGGTGATGTATTTAAGGCCGTATGAGGTATTAAATACCCAGTGTGCTGTAGTCACAAACGGGAAGTGCATACGCTTATGCAGCTTGCCCAGGATAAATGACGGTATACGCGCGTGGGAATGTACCAAATCTATCTTTTCGTCCTTTATTATCTTCTTCAAAAGGCGCGTGGCTTTTATGGTGTTTAAGGGGTTCTTGTTTTGCAGCGGTACCTTGTAGTGTTTTATGCCCGCTTCTTCAAGCTCCTTAACATATACGCCGCCGTTTGAAGTGACGATGATATTGAAGCCCTTGCGCTTCAGTTCCTTTGCAAGCTCCACAACGTGCGTTTCCGCGCCGCCTATGTTGAGCTGCATTAACGATAAAAGGATATTCGCTCCCTTTTTCAAGGCGCTCACCTGCTCTTTCATTCAAATATACTATATCTAGTATATTATACCTTTATTTCATAAAAATAGCAATATTTTTCATATTTCTTTTCGGTTACAAAAAAGACGGCTAATATGCCGTCTTAAATGTTTATTCGGTTACTACTCTGTGGAATACCTTTTTGCCCTTTTTGATTATGATACCGTCCTCCGTTACCATATCGGCTGTTACTGTGCCGTTTACGTCTGTATATTTAGCGTCGTTTATCGAGAGTCCGTTCTGCTGAACCAATCTTCTTGCCTCGCCCTTTGAAGAAACAAGCTCAGTCTTTACAAGCATATCCAATACGCCCATACCTACCACATCGGGAATTACAGTTGTCGGCATGTCGGCAGATACTCCGCCGCCTCCGAATACAGCCTGCGCCGCCGCCTTAACCTTTTCAGCCTCCTCCTCGCCGTGCACGAGCTTTGTTACCTCGTATGCGAGAATTCTCTTAGCTTCGTTGAGCTGCGCGTCCTTCCACGTTTCCATTTCACGTATCTGCTCCATCGGAACAAATGTGAGAAGTTTTAAGCATTTTATAACGTCCGCGTCGTCTACGTTTACCCAATACTGGTAGAAGTCGTACGGTGTTGTCTTTTTGGGGTCCAGCCATACCGCCCCTGCGGCCGTCTTACCCATCTTCTTACCCTCGCTGTTTGTAAGAAGCGTGAAGGTCATTCCGTAGGTCTGCGTCTGATCCTTTCTGCGGCAAAGGTCTATGCCCGCTAAGATATTGCTCCACTGGTCATCGCCGCCAAGCTCGATTTTAGCGCCGTATTTGCGGTTAAGCATTAAGAAGTCATACGCCTGCATAAGCATATAGTTGAACTCAAGGAACGAAAGTCCCTTTTCAAGACGCTGCTTGAAGCACTCAGCTGTGAGCATCTTGTTTACCGAGAAGCACGCGCCAATATCGCGCAGGAACTCGATGTAATTGAGGTTTAAAAGCCAGTCGGCGTTGTTTACCATTATAGCCTTGTCATCAGAGAAGTCAACGACCTTTGCAAGCTGCTCCTTGAAGCACTCGCAGTTGTGGTCGATTGTTTCCTTTGTCATCATTGAACGCATATCGGTTCTGCCGGAGGGGTCGCCGATATGGCCTGTACCGCCGCCCACAAGAGCAATCGGGCGGTGTCCGTAGTTCTGCATATGGCGCATAACTACCATCTGAAGAAAGTGTCCTACATGGAGGCTGTCCGCTGTCGGGTCGAAGCCGATATAGAACGTTACCTTCTCCTTTCCCAATAATTCTCTTATTTCCTGTTCGTGTGTGGTCTGGGCTATTAAGCCGCGTTCCAGTAAAACGTCATATACATTATCGTGCATATCAAAATCATCCTTTCACTTCGTCCAAGATATGAACCGCTGTTAATTATACACTGTTTAGACATAATTTGCAAGTGTTTTTTGCAAAACACAAAAGCCACGGAAAATTCCGCAGCCTTTGCCGAAGGTAATTATGAAATTTTATGACCACACCTTGAGCATTTTTTCTGTTTGCCGGCAGCCAAGCTCACAAGTCCTACCGGGAACAGGATTATTGACAGTAAAATCTGCCATACCGCATACTTCTCTGTCATTTCACTGCCGCAGCGCGGGCACGGATTTGCCACTATCCCCACCTGCGGCGGCTGATATACAGGCTGCTGATACATAGGCTGCTGATACTGTGGCGGCTGATATTGCGGTGGTTGCTGATAGGGCGGCTGCTGTTGGTATTGCGGCTGCTGATACTGTGGCTGCTCATTGATATTTGGGTTATTTGAATTATTCTCCATCTTTACTTCCCCTCTCTTTTATCATTTAATTAACGCATTGAAAGCATAAACGCTGCGGCAACTGCAAGAACAGACGTAACAAGTCCTGTCACTGCAAATCCCCTGCCCCTGCCGGTCGCAATACCTACTATACTGAGTATCACGTTCAATATGGCAGGTATTGCCGCTACACCGACAATTCTAAAATTCACAAATCCGAGAATTACAGAGGCTATCAGCGACAGAATTCCGATTATCATCGCCACTATACCCAACGCCTTGCTTTTCTTCGGTTTGTCCGGCATATACGGCTGCTGATACATCGGCTGCTGCGGCTGACCGGCTGAGTATTGATTGTTTTGTTTGTTTGCCATTTTTATTTCCCTCCTTATGTATTGCGAACACCCTCCTTGATTATCCGTCTTATTGACTTTTCCGAATAATCATATTTCCGTGCCAGAATTTTGACATTTTTTCCGTTATATTCCCGTATAATCATCTCCTTTACACATTTTGTGTCAAAAAATCTTACCGGAAAATTTATTTGGGTTCCTTTAAACATATTGTATATCTGCAGAGCGACCTCTATCCCCAGTTGTTCACTGATTTCCCTGTAAACCTTGTGGAACAGATTTATATCATATTCGCTCACATCAACCACCTCTGCGACATATTTTAGCATATCCGAAAAGACGTTACAAACGCCGTTATCCTTCCCATTTTCCTTATGTTTGTCCATCGCGGCTCTCCCATTAAAAAAAGACTATAAACAGATTATAGCCTTTTTAAATACGGTTTTGTTGTGCCGGCGGCACAATTTATAAATTTATATTTATGAGTTTTATTTTAGCCACCGTTCCGCCGTTATATTTGTAGCCCTCGCTGTCGCGGTATGCCTTTATATACATATCGGCAAGACCGTCACTGTCGGAGGCGATGTTATAATCACCGCTTACTGTTCCGAGCGACTCGCCGTTTACGCTGAACAGCTCAAAGCTAAGTACCGCTTTATCGGCGATAAGCTCCTTTCCGTTCTCTAAGATACGTATATACAACCTTATCGCGTGTCCGTTGTTTATGTACGTTTCTTCAAGCCGCATTGACGAAACACCTATGGGCGCGGAGCTTTCGTCATAGTTTCCGTAGTCAAGCTCTATGTTTTTAATATCGGTCATATTATTCGCAGTAAATGCATTAAAAATCCCCGCCGGCTGCGTGACTGTAACGCCAAGCAGTATACCCAATACAAATATGCATACCGCAGTTATAAAAATCGCTTTGCGATTTGTCGGTCTTTTTGCAACCACTGCCGGTTTGACGCTTCCTTCAAGCGCCATTTTAAGCTCTTCCACCGATTGATACCTTTCATTGGGCGCAAGTCTGGTACATTTTTCAATTACCGGCTTTAAAAGTCCGTTATAAGCCGGCAGTTCGCTTATAGACTTGCCGCCGGTCAAAAGCTCAAACATAACAACGCCTATCGCAAATATATCGGAGCGTTCGTCCGTCTGCGCAAAGCCGTATTGCTCAGGTGGCGCATAGCCATCCGTACCAATATTTCTTGTGTCCTTTTTTCTGTAGCTTTTGTATATGCGCGACGCGTCAAAGTCGATAAGCTTTATTATTCCATCGTTTGTGAGCATAATATTTGATGGCTTTATATCACGGTGTATTATTCCCATGCCGTGCAGCGCACCCACGGCGGAGCAAAGCTGAACCGTCCATTCCTTCACCTCATATTCCGCCGCACGACGTCCGAGCGCGGAAAGCGGTGTTCCGGAAATGTACTCCATTATAACAGTGCCATTGTCCGGCACATCAAACACCTTGACTATATTTGGATTGTCTGTTCCCATAATGTCCGCATACAGCTTTGCGCCGCCGTTCTTTATCTTTTTCATCACGCATATCTGATTTATTTCATTGTTCATAACAAGATAAATCTCTGAATTATCAGTTGCGGAAAGCTGCTGCAGTATTTTATATTTATCCATTCTGTACCCTCTTGAATTTGATATGTATTTGTGCTAATATAATTTTATCTTTTTACGAAAGGACAACTGTTATGAAAACTACAGATGAACTTGTAAACGAAATCAAGACAACGCTTGACCTGCACGGTTTTCTTGCCGAAAATGACGGTGATATAACCAATCCGGAGCTGTCTGAATATCTTGACCACCTGCTCCGAGCAAAAGGGTTGTCACGTGCTGTTGCAATAAAGAAAGCAGACCTCAGCACAAATTACGCCTATCAGATTTTCTCCGGCAGAAAGCATCCCTCGCGCGACAAGCTCATACGTCTCGCCATCGGTATGGAGCTTGATCTCAACGAGGCTTCGCGCGTGTTTAAGCTTGCCGGCGTGAACGAGCTTTATCCAAGGTCAAAGCGTGACGCGGTATTGATGTATTGTATTGAGCACAAAATCCCCGTTATAGAGATTGACTTGCTGCTTGACGAGCTTAATCTCTATACCCTCGCCTGATTTAATCACATAGCTTGTACGGGTCAAACTGCAGGTAGTCGCCCGATACGAGCTTGTATTCTATACCGTCAACAATCGCCTGCAGCGCGTTTTTGTGCGACGCGGCGTGGAGGTGGCCGTAAATGCATTTTGTGACAGGATACTGCTTCATCATTTCCACAAACGCGTTATCCTCCTTCTGCAACGACATTGGCGGATAGTGTGTGAATACATATATTTCTTTACAGTCCTTCGCTGCTTTTAAAGATAATTCAAGACGCAGCACCTCTCTGTTAAATATCTTTTCATCCTCTGCGCCAAAACCGTCCCATGCAGGATGTATCCAGCCGCGAGTGCCGCAGATTGCTATATCGCCATACATAAAGTAGTTGTTTTGCAGAAAATCTATATCGTCATAGCCGTGCGCCGTTGTAAATTCACGCAGCTTGTTCATTGTTGTCCACCAGTAGTCGTGGTTGCCCTTTAAAAGTATTTTTTTGCCGCAGAGCTTATGCAGATATTCAAAGTCGCGCTCGCTTTGCTCCAGATATGTC
>JAFQYK010000443.1 GCA_017406485.1 Clostridia bacterium | reverse complement strand
TTTAAATGTGCCGGCCTCGCTTCCTTTTGGCTCATATCATCTGACAATAAGTGCAAGCCAGCAAAGACCGTATTTTGCGCTTTTCTCGGCAACGTATGATACGGTTGACTTTGATTTTACCCTTACCATAAACATTGAGCCGCAGGCTGTAGAAATACCCGTAGTGGCTTCGAAAATATATAACAGCGCAAACCAAAAGGCGGATATTGCCGATACCGAAATGTACTCCGTAACCGAAAACAACGGCGGTACGAATGCAGGCGAGTATGATGTTAAATTAAGTCTTATAAATAAGTCAAACTATGTCTGGGCTGACGGTACGACGACAGATAAAACCGTTAAATTCAACATCACTTCAAAATCCGTAAAGGCGCCTTCAATCAATGAGACAAGTTTCGTATACAACGCAGATGAGCAAAAGCCAACGGTTAATACGGACGGTACAGATACAAATTCCTACAGTGTTCAGTATCCTCCGCAAAGTGTAAACGCAGGTACATACAGCGTTACGTTTACGCTCAACAATCCTTTCGGCATTGTAAACTATATATGGGAGGACGGAACAATCGCAAACGTTGTCTGTGGCTACGAAATCACAAAGCAGACGATAGAGCCGCCGGCAGTAGACGGTAAGCTGTACACGGGTACGGCGCTGACGGCGGATGTGCCTGCAAACCCGCTTTATTCAGTCACACAAAATAACGGCGGCACACAGGCGGGAACGTATCCGGTTGTTTTGACGCTCACAGACAGCGCGAACTATAAATGGACGGACAGTGACAATCCCTCTGTGACGCTGGATTTTATAATTTCTACATCGGCCATTGACCTGCCGTCTGTTGCCGATAAGGTGTATAACGGACAGCTCCAGAAAGCGAACCTGAATACAAACGCGCTCTATGAGGTTGTTATAAACAATGGCGGCACAGATGTCGGAGAATACTCCGTAACTGTTAAACCGAGTTCAAGCTGCACATGGGATGACGGTACAAGGACTGAAAAAACCATAACCTACCATATAATCCCGCAGCAGGTTACCTCACCGGAATTCACCGTTACGGACAAGGTATATAACGGAGAGACACAAAAAGCTGACAATATCCCGGTCTCCGACCTTTACACAATAACAAACAACGGCGGCGTTAACGCCGGTACATATGATGTTATTCTTTCCCTTAATAACGGAGAAAAGAAAAACTATGTATGGGATAATGACCCGACAGGAGCGGATAAGGCTTATAAGTTTAAAATCAATCCAAAGGCTGTCACAGTGCCGGAGGTTACGGATCTTACTCAGACGTACACAGGCGAAACCCTTAGGGCGACCGTTCCGGCAAGTGAGGAATATACAGTCACCAACAAGGGCGGAGTCAATGTGGGCGCTTATGATGTGACAATTTCCTTGGCAAACAAAACCAACTACATATGGAATGACAATACAACATCGGATAAAAAATTCACACTTGAAATAACAAAGGCTCCGGCTTCATTCATTCCGCCGCAGCCGAGAAGTGTTTATGTTTCCACTACCGCGCAGGAGCTTATCACTGCCGGCAGGAGTGATGACGGAACGGTTTACTATGCCGTAGACGCTCCAACAGGCTGGTCAACGGAGATACCGAAGCGCATTTCGTACGGCAAATATAAAGTTTATTACTATGTTTCCGGCGATGCAAACCACACCTCCTCGGACGCTGCATTTGTGGAGGCAAGCATACAGAGAAGAACGCCTTCTCCGACCGTTACGGCAAGAAGCCTTACGTATACAGGCTCTAATCTTCAGCTTGTGGATACAAACCCGAATTTTGACGGCAGCTATGAATACGAGGTTTGGTACTCTCTTGACAGCGGCGAGGAAAAGAACTGGTCAAAGGCTATACCGACGGCGGTTGACGCCGATAGCTATACCGTGTACTACAAGGTTGATGAAAACGATTACTATGAGGGTATAGAGGGCAATGTCACAGTCACAATCGATAAAGCAACTCCGCAGGTGTCTATGAATACATATACCTGGGAATATGACGGAAGTGAAAAATTACTTGCGTATGCGACTTCTGATTTCGGCGCCGTTAAGTATAAGATAAACAGCGGTGAGTGGCAGTCGGAGTATCCGAAAGCAATAAATGCCGGAGAATATACGGTATACTACAAGATTGAAGAAACCGACAATGTAAAAGCCGCCGATGGCGATATTTCCACGGAAATATACAAATACAATCCGGCGCTTAACCCAGTCGGAATAAATGAAATCTACTCTGATACCGATTATGCGCTCCTTAGCTGCTCCGCTTTGCCGGAATTCTGCAAGGTTGAATACAGTCTTAACGGTACAGATTGGACGACGGATATTCCGAAAGCAAGAAACGCCGGTATATATAACGTATTATACCGAATAACCGACAATAACGGCGCTGACAATGTTATGCAAAAGAACGGAACAATAAGCTCTGAAATAAGAAAGCGCAGACCGACAATTAACGCTTCATACAGTCCGTATATCTATTTCGACAATTCAGTAGGCAGCTATAGCCTTATAACCGCGTCTGCCGATTACGGCACGGTTTATTATACAGTAAGCACGGACAACGGCGCAACGTGGAGCGGCGAAACAACGACAGTACCCGAGGCTACCGCTACAGGAACGTATCTTGTGAAATACTACGTGAAGGCAGACAGCAATGTTGAGGCGAGTGATGAAAATACAATCACTGTTCATGTTGAAGAAAAGGATCCGCAGATAAGCATTGATGTTGACGCGGCGATCGTATATACAGGCGAGCCGGTCAACCTGATAAAGAATATAGAGGCTGAGGTGAAAAATCCGACATCGGAGAAAACCGCCAATCCACCGCAGCTCAAATATATGGTAAATCCCGATACCGTTCCGATAAGTGCATCAAGCGGTGTTTGGTCAGCCGATGCGCCAAAGGGTACTGACGTGGGTGTATATACGGTCTACTATTGTATAAACCCTGTATCTTCAGGCGGTGACTCGCTCTACACCGAGCAGATTTTCTCTGTTACTGTAAACATAGTGCCGAAAGAGCCCGAAGCGCCGGCTGACATAAACACAATCTACGGAACAAACCTGAATGATATTAAGTCACAGTTGCCTGAGTATTATTCATTCACCGATAATCTGATTACAAAAACCGGTGATGTCGGTGAACATACCTTTAAGGTGCATTATAAGAATACCGATAACTCAAACTACGCCGAGATGGACACAACCGTCAAGGTAATCGTAAGCGAAGCAAAGGAAAACACTCCGGCTATTGATATTGATTATGAACAAGAACAGCTTATAGGCTTTGATCCGGCAAGCAGTTATACTCTCAATAATGAAGAAGAAGCGCATATAAGCAGTCTGGATATTGACACTGATATGATCGACAGCAGTGTAGAAATCGTCGCTAAAAGTTCAGATAAAAATCACGGCGACAGCGAAGCTCAGACGCTCAGTATTCCGCAAAGACCCGATGCGCCCGATGAGGATAACATAGAGGTAAGACAAGCGCAGTACTCATCTGCTGTCGGCAGGCTGTACGGAATAGGCGCAGATATGGAATACAGCATAAACGGCGGTGACTGGGTTAAGGGTACAGGTGACGAGGTCGCCACAGCGCAGGGCAATACTGTTATGGTACGCTATGCGGCAAGCAATACATTAAAGCGATTTAAGAGCGCTCCGTATTCAATAGAGATTAAAGAATACACTGCTTCTAAACTTGACACGCCGGACGCGGCGCATATTGCTATTGACTTTATCAACGAAAAACTTACCGGCCTTGACGCAGACTCGCGTTATAAGGTGACGGATAGAAATAACAAGACATATCAAATTACAACAGATGAAAACGGCAGAGCGGACATAGATGAGGAATGGATGGGCGAGAGCATAAACTTTGCTAAACTCGGTGATATTTTGTATACCGAAGACAGTGATCCATCCGATAATATCTCCATTCCCGAACGCCCCGACGCGCCTGATGCAACAGGCGGTGAAGCTGCAATAAATAATGTAGATAACACAATGCAGTGGCGCAAGACAACGGAGCTTGGAACGGAGCAGTATCAAAATATTGTCGTTGCCGAGGGTTCCGCCTCCGTTACTAAGGCGCCGGATGACTACGATGTAAGATATGCTGCCACGGCAACAAGCTTTGCAAGCGAAGCGAAGCAGGTGACGGTAACCTTTGCAAAAGAGCAAACGCCGGAGCCGATGTCGGACTATCCGTACATAGTAAATCTTGATAAGGACGCCATATACGAGGTGACAGACCCAAGCGGCGCAGTTACGACCGTAACGAGTGACAACGAAGGCAGAATTCCCACGTGCGAGGAATGGATCGAAAAAACAATATCGCTTGTCAGAAAGGGCGACGGAGTTCTCACAGTAGACAGTGAAGCTGCGGAGGTTGAAATTCATAAGCAGTCACAGAACGCGCCTGATATTACCGCAGCAGATCAGAAAATTACCGGCGTTGACGACACGATGGAATACCGAAAAAAGGGCGATGAAAACTGGATTTCTGTTCCGGAGGGCGCAACAGAAATAACGGAGCTTCCCGCCGGGGAGTATGAGGTCAGATATAAGGAAACGGAGGATAAATATGCGAGTGAACCGGCAGTAGTAACCGTTACCGAATCGGATGAGCCTGTTGTTGAGCCCACAGCGGAGCCCGCGAGGAAAAGAGGTCATTCAAGCAGGTCAAGCGCTACTCCTTCGCCGTCTCCGTCACCATCCGCATCAACATCACCGATTACAGAACCTGATGCAACGACTGAACCTTCTCACGGCTCCGGTACGCCGTCCCTTAACACAAGTGACCATTTTGCTTATATAAATGGCTATCTTGACGGTAGCTTCAAGCCTGAGAATAAAATCACAAGGGCTGAGGTAGCGGTTATATTTGCACAACTTCTTAATGATGAAATGGGTGACGAAAACTACGCGTCATCATTTGGCGATGTTTCGCCTGAAGCGTATTATTCGCGTTATATCGGATTTTTGGAGCGGTATGGTATACTCACAGGCTATGAGGACGGAACCTTCAGACCGGAAACTTATATAAAGCGTGCTGAATTTTCGGTAATTGTATCAAAATTTGCAAATATATCCGAAACGGAGAAAAATCTCTTTACTGATGTTGTTGACAGTGACTGGGCAACTCCATATATTTTAAAAGCACATTCTGCAGGGTATCTTGACGGGTACGAGGACGGAAGTTTCCATCCCTACAGTGACATCACAAGAGCTGAGACGGTCAGTGTTATAAACCGCGTTCTCGGACGGGTATGCGACAAAGAATATGTAAATGAAAATAGTAATGTCATAAAGCTGTTTAATGACGTAAACGCAAGTCATTGGGCTTATAATGACATAATAGAGGCCTCCAATGCACACAAATATGAAAACGCAGGCGGTGCGGAGCATTGGACGGAATTAGAATAACGGGAGGGATGAGAAATGAATAAAAAGCTATTATTACTACTCTCGTTTTTTGCCTTGTTGTTCGGGTTTTCGTCCTTTGCATATGCGGCGCCGGCAGCTAATCCTGTGAGCATAAACGAAAGTTTTAATACAGCCGCTACTGACGGAACGGTATATGCAAAAAGCGGTGAAAACTACATGTGGAATGCTATAGCTACTGACGTATTCGGAAACACAAAGGGAAGCGTGAAAGTAAACCTGAGCACACCGGCGCTGTCTTTGACAGATAATGCCGGAAGAGAATTTCTGCAGTTTCCGAATGGTATAGGCGGTTATGACCGTGACGTTAACATCTCCTTTAATGCCGGAGTCGTGTATGGCTTCGACCAGAAGGAGGTAGACTGGTATATGGTATTTACCTCCACCGATGGAAGCGAGCTGTTCAGGCTCCACTTCCGGAATGGCGGCGGTGAAGCGTACAAATCAGCCTCTCTTATAACGAATGGCACAAGCCAGAAGACTGATTATACCTTTACAAATCAAGAGTTTACAAATGTTTCCGCATATGTGACCTTCAATAAAAACGGCGGCGGAAGTGTTACCTTCGGCAATGTGACGGGTGAATTCGGGAGCGGCACAGATATTGCTTCAGTATCTGCTGAAATAGCCTACAACCAAAGTAATAAAACTGATTGGGCGCGCCCATATATCATAGACGATATTAAAATAGAAACGGTTGATAAGGAAATGGTATCCTTTACTGCCGTAAGCGACAAAGAGGAGATCAGCACAGAGGGCGCATCGCTTACGATAGACGGAAAGCAATACACGCTTGATGAAAACGGCACATATGAAGGCTATTATACGATCGGCAGCCACAGCTATACTTTGTCACACCGCCGTCACGAAACAAAAAGCGGCACATTCACGGTATCCCGAACCGGTAATGAGTATAGTTTTTCCGGCATTACGGCAAATAAGCCTGTTTTAATCCGCGCGTACTACAACAGCGCCACCGGCGCGCTCGAAGAATTAACAACAACTCCGGTAACTCCGACCTCCGGAATGTATTCCGTGTATTCCGCACCAAAAAACAACGCGGAGGAAAAATGTTTCCTTTGGGAGAGTTTAAATTCGGTTAAACCGGCCGGAGTATGCAGTATTATCGAGCACGCGGCTTTAAACAATGTGACAGTTACGCTTAATTATGCGCATAATATTACGCCGCAAAGTGTTTCATTAGCCGGTGACAGCTATATATATCTGCCGCCGGAGGGTGAAAGCTCGACGAACGCCTTCAAAGCGACGGTTATTGACAACATCGGCTATGAAATAGATGACTGCAGCATAAACTGGTCGCTCCCGGGTGAAACGTCCGATAACATAAGCGTTAATGATGGAATTGTTACTGTAAAATCCGGCTATGAACGCGTTACAGATGATAACGGCTGCGATATAACCGTACGCGCAACTGTTGACGGCACGGATATATATGCAGAGCAAACGCTCCACATCCGCAATGTTGAAAGACCGGTTTCGTTTACGGTATCGGGTCCGAACGTTATAAAGGACGGTACGCCGGCTGAATTTAAGGCGGCTGATATTAAAAATCAATATAACGACACCTATACAGGCGAAGCGGATTACACGCTCACCGCAACCGATCCCAATGCGGACATAGATGATTTGTCTATCACGCCGCATACCGGCGTGATAGAAACCACCGCAATAACCGTAATATTATCCGTACCGTCGGGCGGAAAAACAGTAACCGCTTCAAAAACAGTAACCGTATACGGCTATGACTTCTATGAGCCGGGCACAGGCTCGGCGACATACGGCTCTGTACGTATGGCAGAGGTTGGCGGTATAAACTCTATTGTATGGCCGGCCAGCGGTACAGGGAGAAAGGTATCGGAAATTCCTTTCCCCGAAAAGATAAAGCTTTTGCCGGGTACAAAGAAGATTGTAACCTTTGACAACATCTGCACTTCGGTCGTAGGCTACCAGGAGCGCAGCCTGCAGCTTGTCAATTCAAAGGATATAGCTATTGTTGACATTGACTTCGGCGGCGGTAAAACAGGCGAGGTATACACTGACTGGACAGCCGCACAGCCATACTACGGAACAGTGATAGGTCAGTATGAGGTAAATCAAAAAGCAAGCGCGCGATTTGAGCTTATAACGGATAACAGGGGAATAACCACTGCTGTTCTCAGCTATAACGGATCTGATCCGCAAGAATACAGCTTAGGCTTGGCAGAGGATATTTCACTTATCCGTCTTGAGGGCAGCACAGGCGCGCCGGACGACAGATACCTTACTCTGACAAACATAAAAATTACTGACGACAGCGATAATCTCACACCTGTAAGCATAACAGGCGATGACAAAATCGCCGTTGTATTCGGCACTACAGCTCGAAAACAGTTTACAAGCCACGTCTATAAATCGGACGCAGGGGAGAAGTTTGAGTGGAGTGTTACAGGTGAGGATGGCAATAAAATAAACGGCGTATCCGTCACAAATGACGGCGTATTATCTGTACGTGATGATGTCGTGCCGCAAAACGCGGTACTGACATTTGCCAGCACGACCAATCCTGAAAAGAAGGCGCAGCACACGGTTGAGATTACAGAATACGCAGAGGTAAGCGGCTTTGAACTTAACGGCCCTCTTTATCTCGATGTAAACAGTAATGCCACCTACAGCGTATCGCACATAATTGACGAGTACGGTGATGAAGCTGATATGCAGCGAGGCTTTGCAATATCGAGCGGAGATGATATTGCAACCATAGATAAAACCACCGGCGCAGTTACGCTTAAAGAGGATGCAACGGGTGAGTTTGTCATAACAGCCGCTGTCGGCAATCCCGGCAAGGTGACATACAGGGATATTGCTGTATACGTCGGCCGATATAGCGTAACCGGTAACGAAAGTAATACCGATGTAGATGTAACAGAGCTATCTCACTATAAAGAAGACAGAGTATATCTTGTTACCACCGCAACCGCTGACGGTGAAAAGGTAAGCCAAACCGAACAAACGGCCGTTGATGGTCACATACAGGTTGATTTGACCGGCGCTGATGTATATGAGGTGTCGCCTATATATACATATGAAAATGTAGGCGATATTTCGGACGGCTTCACAATTCCAATCTGCGATGGTACTTATAGCTTTACCTTCAAAAAACCGGATGCTGAAAGAGTTATTCGCGGTGATATATATGTTAACGGTCAGATTATCGGTTCAAACGTAGATCAATTCGGTGAGCAGCGTACAACCACAGGTGCGCTTTACACCGCAAACGACATTAAGATAACCGGCGGTAAGGCGGTGGCCGTGATGAAGGATAACACTTCGGTTATGGACAGTATAACAGTCAGAAAGACACCGTCAGTTCTTACTCGCAAGCCGCACGTATATTTGCTTGGTGACTCGCTTGTTTCGACATACTATGGCACATATAACTACTTGGATTCCGATGGTCAGCCGCTTTACGGAACAGGCCAGACCGGTTGGGGCGAAACATTGGGATTGTTCCTTGGTGACGATTTGTGTGTAACAAACCTTGCGGAAAGCGGAAGCGGCGCAGCAATACTCTATAACACAACCTTCCCGACAGTTATGCAGAATGCCCAGCCGGGTGACTATTTGCTTATTGAAGCAGGTTATCAGGATGAGGCAAACGGCGGCGAGGAAATGATGAAGATTGCCTTAAACGGTATGGCTGATGAATGCGCCCAAAAGGGTATAGAGTTGATTTTGGTAACACCAAACTGCTCTGCGCACGGCACGGCAAGCAAGCCTGATATTCGCTTCGGCCCCGAGGTTCTCGAAATAGCCGCTGCACATAACTTCCTCGGTATAAACCTGTCAGGCTCCGAATATCCGCTGTTTGAGCAACTGGGTGAAACCTACTGGGCGGACAATTTCAGCATAACCAACCCGGAAACCGGCGAGTATATAGATAAACTGCATTCTTCATACTTCGGCGCGATGCTGCACTCGAAATATATCGCTGAAGCAATTTATGCAGCTCAGCAAAGCGGTGAATTTACTGACAGGCTAAGAACACTTACAATTGACACCGATTATGAATATACAGCAGCCGATTCGAAAGGAAATACAAAAACGATAAAAGTAAATCAAAGCTATTGACAAGAAAAGAACGACAGCGTCCAAACGCTGTCGTTCTTTTCATTTACAACTTGAAAGCGGTAATTACCTATAAGATAAAATTTATGAAATCTTTTCGAGTATTATACCCTCCATTATTCCAAAACTCCGCAGCATATAATCATCCGTCCATTGACTGCCTGTGGTCCGGAAAGAGCCGTTGCCGTACCAGGTGTAATTTTCATCCGCGTTGTGCAGCGCTCCGAAAGAATTAAAGCGGTTTCCGTACATCGTAACTGTTATTGTATGTATTCCTTTATTCAGCTCTCCAAGTGAAATGCGGTGCGGGGAATAGGCGATAATTCCTTTCCGTTCACCGTCAGCGCTCACAGCCAGAACCGGCGCCTTAAACTCAGGCACGCGTATATAATACTCGCCGTTCACGTCAATATTGATTTCAAACGTATAATCAATGCTTCCGGTATAATACGGCAAGCCCTGCCCGGTTATATCTCCATATGACAACTTTGCCAAAGGCTTCCTGATAACTCTGTCGGCAGTCACCGCAAAATTGCCGAGCAGATAAACATTTTCCAGATAAGTCTTGTTGTTAAACTGTGTTTCTATCACAAGCTCATTTTTACCATTTTTAATATTGGGCAATCTGATAACTTTTACCGACTTATCAACGTACCAATCCAAAACGGTGTTATCTGCCTCGTTACCGTTAAGTCTGATTTTTCTTATTTGTGGATTTTCAATGCCCAATTTTGCTTCCGTGTCAATATCGGAATAAAACTCATAATAAAGCCTGACGGTATGCATTTCGCTTTCCTTTACAGCATACGGCTG
>JAFQYK010000442.1 GCA_017406485.1 Clostridia bacterium | reverse complement strand
TTGTTTTTCAACGGTATGCAGCGAATAAAATATGTGTGTGTGGCTGTAACCACCTTGTAACCGGCAGAACCCGGCATCGTATCCTTCAGCTTCAGCCCCTTGTTCAAGAGGAGTACCCTCTCCATATCCTTCAGCGAACCGAGTAACAGCCACGGCGCGTCAAAGCGCAGGTAATTTATAAGGTCATCCAATTCGCTCGTGAACTCGGCTGTTTTCCTTTCAGGGTATTCATCGAAGAAAGTGCTGTGAAACTCGTTACCGACATTTCCGAAATCGGCTCGTAAATTAACACCTCCCTTTGCTTCTGAGTCAAAAGGAGCATTGCCTGATACAACCATTCCAAAGTAATCACGCAACTATGACCGCGTCCGTCAGTAATGACATTTTCTGACCGATAAAGCTTTTTCTGCCATTGAATGTCAATTATATTCTGCAGCACCTCCGTTCCGACGGTTTCTTTTTCTCTCAGCCTTTTATTTTTTGCTGTCTCGTTTCTGCATATATTGCGCAAAGTTGTCTTGCTGTAACTGTCAAAAATAGACATTTCAACACTATGATGATTACTTTCAGACGCGGAAGTTGGCATACCCCAACCTCCTCTCAGTATCAAGTTTTTATAATCGGTTTTTGCCCCTTCTATAAATACTAAGACAAAATTAGAGGTCAAAATCGGTAATTTTTTCTGAAAAAATTTTGAGAAGTAGGGTTTTTCTACTTTTTGCACAAAAGATATACATTATTTTTGTGTGGTTTTGAATATTATGTGATTGACATATAATCAAATAAATTATACAAAGGATTTTCACTGTAGAAGTGCTAATGCAAATTTCTTTGAAACTAATACAAGGAAGAATACAAAAACATAAAGAAAAGCCGGATTTACTCGACTTACGATAATTCCGGCTATTATTATAATTTGATGTAAATACGTTGCTACTTTCAGAATTTATACAGTATGATTTGTCACAGCACAACACCATCTTTGAAAATTGAGATTTCACGGTAGCCATTCTTTTCGTTGTTTGTTTTTTCTCCGTTCGCGAGAGATATGATATACTCCATAAGCTCATCTGACAAATTCTCGCCGTCAATAGCGGGACCTGCGTTGAAGTCAATCCAATGCGGTTTACGCTCGGCAAGCGGTGTATTTGTTGCAATTTTTACCGTCGGCACAGGCGCGCCGACAGGGGTGCCTCTGCCTGTTGAAAATAGTATCATATTACAGCCCGATGCCGTAAGATTTGTTACCGCAACTATATCATTACCGGGACCTGTCAGAAGATTTAATCCCTTATTTTTAACGCTCTCGCCAATCTGTATAACATCCGCAACATCAGCGCTGCCCGATTTTTGAACGCAGCCGAGCGATTTATCCTCAAGTGTTGTTATGCCGCCCTTCTTATTGCCCGGTGACGGATTTTCATATACCACCTGATTATGGCGGATAAAATAGTCCTTAAAATCATTGATGAGGTGCACGGTCTTTTCAAATACAGCCTCATTTTTACAGCGGTTCATAAGAATAGTCTCCGCGCCGAACATTTCCGGCACTTCGGTTAAAATTGTACTTGCGCCGGAGGCTATCAGTTTATCAGATACTCTTCCAATTAGCGGATTTGCGGTAAGTCCCGAAAAACCGTCACTGCCGCCGCATTTTAATCCTATGACAAGCTCCGAAATATCACAGGAATGTCTTTTGAATTGCTTAGAGTATTCTACCAACTCGCCAATAAGCTTAAGTCCCTGCTCTATTTCGTCCTCGTATTCCTGTGCACTCATAAATTTCACACGGTTTTCGTTTATTTCACCAAGCACCTCGCGAAACACAGGAATATTATTGTTTTCGCAGCCAAGTCCAAGTACAAGCACTCCTGCGGCATTCGGATGATTTACAAGTCCCTTCAAAACCGCCTGTGTTGTTTTTTGATCATCTCCAAGCTGTGAGCAGCCGAACGGATGGACAAAATTGAATATGCCGTCACACTCGCCGCCGTATTTTATATTTGCCTCCCTTGCAAGCATTTCAGAGGTTTTATTGACACAGCCTACGGTGTTGACTATCCATATTTCATTTCTTATGCCTACGCTGCCATTTTCACGCACATATCCCATAAAGGTACGCTTAGGCTGTGCGGGCAATTCATGATGTATAGGATTATAGGTATATTCAACAGTGCCGCTTAAATTTGTTTTTATATTATGTGTATGTACATGTTCGCCCTTTTTAATATCACAAACCGCATGACCGATGCTGTAACCGTATTTGATAATATCCTGACCTTCTTTTATATCAGTCAATGCGATTTTATGTCCGCGCAGTTCGCCGTCAAGCATTACCGCAACATTATCCTTTTCATTGATTTTCAGCGTTTTCATTCCGCATTTCCTTTCCTTCCAGTAGCTTCCAGTCCCGCCTCTACTCCGTTTGTTTCAATTATCTGTATATATACATCTACAAGGTCTTTCAGGTACATAAGATTATCGTCCCAAAGCTCTGTATTGCCAAGTATTTGTTCTGTTGATGAATTTCTTATAAAATCAATAATATCCGCGTCATCATTAGGTGTGCCGTTTTTATAGAATACTATAAGCGCGGCAAGCGAAAATACAAGGCACTGCGGTAATTTCCCAAAGTTATCGGCATAATCCTTTATACTCGGCAGTACTCTCACCTTGAATTTTGATACAGAGTTAAGCGCTATATCAGATAAATGGTGATTGATAAACGGGTTCCTGAAACGATCAATCACATCATTGGCGAACCTCACAAGCTCGTTTTCCGGCATATCAATGGTGGGTATTATTTCATCGAACATTCCTTTTCTGACAAGGTTAACAAGAGCCTCATCCTCCATTGAATTCAGCACAGTTTCCTTTCCCATAAGCATAGCCGCCGATGACATCATCGTATGAGCGCCGTTTAATATTCTGACCTTGCGCTTTTTATACGGAGTTACATCATCTGTCCATATTACATTCAGACCGATTTTATCAAACGGAAGCTCCTCGGCGTACTTCTTATCACCTTCGATTACCCATAAATGAAACAGCTCCGTAGTATTTATCAGCTTGTCATTATAACCCCATTTTGCCTCCATTTCCTCCGCCGTATCATGGGGATAGCCTGTTACAATTCTGTCCACAAGCGTATTCATAAAACTGTTTTCTTCATTCACCCATCTGATAAAATCCTCGCCGTAATTCCAGTCGGAAGCATATTGTATCACATATTCCTTCAAGGTGTCGCCGTTTCTGTCAATCAGTTCGCAGGGAAGTATTAAAAAACCGCCAAGCCCCGCATCGTACCTTGCTTTGAGAAACATCGTCAGTCTGCCCGGAAAGGTTGTGGATGTGAAATCGCACTCATCCTGCCGGTATTCAATTCCCGCTTCTGTCGTATTTGATGTGATATATCTCAAAGCGGGATTTTTAGCACATTCAAAGAATTCCTCTGTGTCCTCATATGGGTTTATTCCGCGCGTTATACAGTCAACTACACGCAGCTCCTCTGCTTTAACTCCGTTTATAAGCCCTCTTGAATATAAGGTGTATAAACCCTCCTGCGCATTCAGCCGTGCCACCTTGTTGCCCTGCCTCGGCTGAACAACGACCACTCCGAAATCTCCGCCACGCTCCTTATTTAATCTGTCAAACATCCAGTCCACAAAGCCGCGGAGGAAGTTTCCCTCGCCAAACTGCAAAACCCTTTCGGTATGCTTTTCTATGTTATTTCTTTTCAGTAGTTCCATTATAGACTCCTTTATGTTATATTTTATATCCCGCTGCCTGTCAAAGCAGCGGGATATGTATTGATGCTTATTCTGTAGCGGCTGTAAAGGTTATATTGGTAATATTGAACGGAGCATTAGATTTATTGTAGCAGTATGGGAAAATATAGTATGTTGTATCCTTTGCCGTACTGATTGAAATAGTCTCATCACTATTTGATTTTGTAAGCGTGTATGACTTTCCGGTTCCGTTTGTA
>JAFQYK010000441.1 GCA_017406485.1 Clostridia bacterium | reverse complement strand
GTACATAAGTATTTTGATTTACAAGAACTCACTCCGTCAACGCTTAATGATTTGGTAAAGCGCGTTGAGGTACACCAATCAGAAAAAATTGACGGTAAGAGAACACAACTGATTGATATTCATTACGACTTGGTAGGCTTATTGTCATTGTCACTGTTTCAGCAGCAAAAGAAGAACGACATAGCCTGAAAACTATGCCGTTCTTCAAAAAAACTTTTTATTACTGTTTTATGGAAGTTGCACTACTGATACCCTTTTTTTAGTGTCTCATCTTATTTTCTATTTGCAACGAGAGCGGACATTTTATGTGTGCCGCTTTTCGGAGTCGGCACACTTTTTAATTGTGCTAATTCATGCAAAGGGAAATATGAATTATGCGTAAACATTTATTATCAATTATTTTATCATTTGTTTTTTTACTTTCTTCCTGCGGATACAGTGAAAACGACAATCTCCAATCATTTCAGCCTACTGAAGCTGCTGTCACCAATTCACCAATACCTGAAAATACTCCGTCGCCCATACCGGTTAATAAACCGATTGAGCGGTCAAAGCTGAATATTGCAGATATTCCTGCGTATTCAGGCAGCCCGTATGTAATGGTGAATAATAATATTCCCTCTTTTACCGATGAGGATATGACAACGGAGCCGTTTGAAATTTATAGCCCTCTTGACAGCTTGGGACGGTGCGGTGTCGCGTATGCGAATATTTGTAAGGAACTTATGCCGACCGAAGAACGCCAAGGAATAGGACAGGTTAAGCCTGCCGGCTGGCACACGGTAAGGTATGAAGAAGTAGGCGCAGGCTCGGAGGGCTATCTATACAACCGCTGTTATTTGATAGGTTTTCAGTTCGTCTTCCTCAACATTTTCCATTGCAGCAAAGTCAATGTAATTACCTGTCATTGCATATTGAACTGCGGCTTTTAACGGATTGTCAGACTTTTTTACAATACTTGATATTTCCGGTTCTAAGTCAAGCATAAGCTCGTTAAAATACCGCTTGGTATCCGCATAGTCCTTTCCCGCTCCGAACATTTTCTCCTGCAGGTCATATATTTTATCAACAATCTCCGGCGCGCTCATACTCTTTGGCGACTCGGATATTATCTTTAATACAGCCTGCATATATTTTATTGTCTCTGCCGGTATCCGTTGGATAGCGTTCAAGCTCCTTTTTCGCAAGACAGCTTATACATTCGGGTGATAATCTTATAGATTCCATATTTATTACCTATGTCGGTCGTTTAGTGACATCCGTGACTTCCGCCGCCGCCGCTGTGGCAGTTATGACCTTCACCGTGGTCGTGGTGGTGACAGGCCGTATCAGGGTCAAAGTCGAGCTTTCCGGCTATATATGCCTTTGCAGCCTCGTCTGCGCTGCCGCTTACTCCCGGAAACAGCTTAATGCCGACTTCCTCTAATGCGTTTCTTGCTCCCATACCAATACCGCCGCAAATCAGCGTCTCAACCTCCGCCGCGCGGAGAAAGCCTGCGAGCGCGCCATGTCCAATACCGTTGGTGTCTATTATCTTTTCAGAAATGATCTCCCCGTTATCAACATCGTAAATTTTAAACTGTTCTGTCCTTCCAAAATGCTGTCCTACCATTTCATGTTCATAGGTTATTGCTATCCTCATGATATTATCTCCTTTTTCATTTATTTGAGCAGATGCCGGAATAGCGTCAATCCGATAAGAACCTCCTGTGATGCGTATGCGTTTTCCATTTACCATTGCGTCCGCTATTTTGTGGCGAGCACTCTCATATATGCTCGTTATTGTCGCTCTGGAAACACCCATCTCGAACGCGCATTCCTCCTGAGTCATTTTCTTATAATCAATCAAGCGGAT
>JAFQYK010000440.1 GCA_017406485.1 Clostridia bacterium | reverse complement strand
GTTTTGGTGTATTGTCACACTATATAGTGTATTTGTTAAAAATGTACGCTCAAAAATATGGTGTGACAGGTCATCTTCCATAAAACAGTAAAGTATTAAAGTTATGGAAGTCTGTCAAAACGGATTGAGAAAAAGGCGGATAGTGATATTTTGAGAATATCGCTATCCGCTTTTTCTATGCCTGTATCGTGGGCATTTAGGCTGTGGGAAGTCGCATAAAATCAATCGTTGCGGAGTGTGGAAGTCAAGGGGTTTGTGTATCTTCTTTGAGTTATTTATAAACCTTCAGTAACATCTGCCTCCGCCGTCAGCGATACCGGCTTCATTGCTTCAAGACTGTTCCAAAGCATAACCTTAACACTGCTGATATTTTGTTCGTATGTATAAATCTCAACCGGCAGTGCGTCGGAATATTCCGCCGTCTGAGTCTGCAGGGTAATAAGTCTGCCTTCACTGTCATACAGCGCAAAAAGCAATGTTGCAAGTTCTCCCTCCAAAATACAGTCTGTCGTGTCAACGTTCATACTTACCGAATAGTCCGTTTTTGTCAAATTGCTGATTTGCGGTTTTCTCATCTCGTGTACAAAAACGGTTATCCTCAGCGGCAACGCAGAGTCCGGAGTAAGGTACACGATTTCCGTGCTTCCCTCTCCTGCTCCTGTAATAACGCCGTTTTCGTCAACTGCTGCAACTGCCTCATTGCCGCTTGTCACATACAAATCAAGCAAGCCGCTTGTGGAGGTTATATCGGGTGAGTAGCATTCGCCAATATTTAAGCTCACTGTTTTTAAATCTGTTCTGAGCCTTGCGTTTTTCGGCGCGGTGACGGTATATGACGCGCTGTTGTTATAAGCGTGTGCCTCCTCGCTGTCACATTGTGCATATGCCGAGTATATAAGGCTTTCTTCTCCTCCTTCAAAGCTTGCCGCAATATCGGAAACAGTCAGTTCCTTTTTTTCTCCCGCAGGTAGGCGTTCAATGGTTTCGGTAAATATTTCCTCTGCGCTGTTATCAGTCAGTGTTACCGTGATATTTTCAGCCTCAGCACAGCCTATATTTTCTACTGTAATATAAGCCTCGCCGTTTGAGGAAATACTCATACCGTCAAGCGACACCTCTAAATCGGCAAGACCGAACAAATCAGACGCGCTGTTGTTGTCGGTATCGTTTTCTTCTATATCGGACGTAGTAACAACAGCCGTTATTGTCTGTCCCTCAAAATCTTCGGGAATTGTGAGTGTGACGGGTACGTCGGCGTTTCCACCTGATTTTATATTGACCGAAACCGAAGCATTGAACAGCTCACCCGATTTTTTGCCTGTAAGCGTTACATTTACATTACTTATATCGGTGCAGCTGTTGTTGGTGATGTTTATATTGAAGGCGGCTTCTTCTCCGCGCGTTATATCATCCCGGGTTTCAACAGAATTCACAATAAGGTCGCAAGGCGGTTCGAGCATATCTATCGTAAGACGCGCGCTTTCCGTAAGGCTGTCATCCGTAACCGCAACCGCCGCAAGCACCATAACCGCGTATATGTTGCCGCCTGAATCCTCGTAAGCATCCCAGGAACGGATTTTTTCCGTGTTATCGGTTATTTTGAGCGGTGCCGTGTAGCCGCCCTCTGTCTTATAGCTTACATATAAATCCGAGCTAAATCCGTCATCAGTTTTAAAGATGACCGCGTTTTCAAGCCGTCTTATATCCTGCGACATTTTAACATCTGATAAAATGCCGGTTTCCTCATTATCAGTTCTGCGGAGCACTCCGTTCTCGGCGAATACAAAACCGCCGCCATCTGCGCTCAAAGAGGATATTAAATTATCACTTGTGTATTTTAAAGCGCCGTCTATGTAAAGCTCGCACGGGTCTGTGGCAAGCTCACCGTCACCGTCAGATACATACGCAACGGTGCCGCTTGAAGAAACGGCGCTGTCAAGCACTAAGCTTAAATTATCAGCTATCTTCTGTGAAGTGGACGGCGTGGCGTTTTCAATTTCTGCGCGGCAAATACTCTCGCTCAAATCAGATGAGCCGACAAGCGCGGTATTTTCATCATTCTGCGTCCAAATAATATACGATTTGTCAGCTGTATAGCTTAGCTTCGGGCTGTATTCGTAATCTGTATTTGCTTCTTTTACCGAAACCGGACTGCTCCACGCTTCACCGTCAAATTCGGCATATGTTAGCTCGGTTGACGCAGCCATTTCAGGCATTGTTACATCAGAAGTAAAGGTTTTATTTGTATTCTGCCAAACGATTGCCGCTTTGCCTGCGCTTGCGGATATATCAAAATCAAAATCGGCTGTACCGTCGTTATTTATCTGTCTTGCCTCGCCTGCCGTGCCGTCTGTTACTACGGTGTAATAGAGAGCCGTTCTGTCCGCGTCTGTCCTCTCCGCGTCATCGTCAAGCCAGACAAGGAGCACCCTGCCGTCGCCAAGCTTTGCCGCTTTAACCGAGCTGTATGGATAAAGATTTTGCTTTATCTCATTTGTATCCGCAGATGATAGGCTTATGCCGTCATACAAATAATCACGCGGCACCATTTCAAAATCACTCTCGTCATCTATTGACATCAGCGAGCTTGTACTTGTCCTGTTCCACGGATATATTGTCAGCTCATAGAAGGTTTTACTGAAGGTGCTTCTGAATATCAGCGCACTCAGCGTAATGTAAATATCCGCGCTCAGCTTCGCCTCAAAGGATTTTTTCATAGACTCAAACGGGAAATTAAGCTGTGCGCCCAATTTACCTGTAAGTCCGACCTCTGCCGATAGTATTTTATTAACACCTGCGCCGATACCGCCCGAAACACCCAGCTCCACGCCGATATTTCCCGTTGTCTTGAATTTCGGCTTCTGCGCGGTCTGCTGTGTGCCTTCAACAACTCCGCTGTCCTCTAATTTCAATGTTATACCACCTGATAATGTGCCTGTCAGGGAGTATGTGAGGAATATGTACGGCGCGGCAGGTATCGGATATGAGCCGCCGATTGCCGCCTGAGCGATTACGACTATACCGCCTTCTTTAACGACAACCTCCTTCTTTTGATTAAGTCCGAGCGTCATAAAGCCCTGTATGGTTAGCGAGCCGGGAAAGTCACTGTCGGTGTTGACATCTTTAAGCACATCCTTTGTTATTCCTCCGCTGTTTGCGGCGTTGTAGAGCTTTTTCATATTGTTAAACTGGTCGCCGAAGGGCTTTGTCATAACGCCGTTTTTCCAGTCGCTGAATTTTTGAGTATATCCGATTACCGCCTTCCAGGTTTTGTCCTTTGCGTCATATTGGACATTTACGCTATCAAGCGAGGAAAAATCTATATTTATAGGTATCTCAAACAGCGGGAAGGATTCGCCGAGTACGCTTATATTTGGCCCTTTCATTGTATCGTTCGAAGCGCTGCCTATGCGTATATCATTCGGGTCAACGGATATGGTCTGAACCGATATGTCGTTTATCCTGTCCTTTACGGGAATAAAGTGCAAATCAGCGTATATTTCAACATCTGCCATTTCGACCGCGATTTTATTCGCTTCCTTCTCCTTGAGCGACACACTTGCTATACCGTTTTTATCCGTCGTATATCTTGAGTCAGTGTCCATATTCTTTATTACTGCGCCCTCAATCGGCTTGCCGTTCGCTGTGTCTATAACACGGAGCTGATAGGTTTTCGGTGCAGGTGTCGGGGTAGGCGTGGGAACAGGTGTCGGGGTAACATCGGGGCTTGCTGATGGTGATGGTGCAGGGCTTTCGGATGGTGACGGTGTGGGTGTTTCTATCACCTTAATTTCATTGCCGTAGCTGTAATCGGCGGCAAAAATCTCCTCATAGTATCCGTTTAGCTGCTCGCTGTGCCAATCACCGCAGCTGTCTTTATAGCTGTATGTATATGTGCAGTGCTTGCGTTTATCCTGGTCAATCGGTCTTACCCGCTCAGTTTCCGTACCGCAGTGGTTACATTTATAGAGGTATCGTTTGGGATCCTCCTGCGTCAGGGTAAAGGTATGGCTGCCATAGTGAGTTATAAAGC
>JAFQYK010000439.1 GCA_017406485.1 Clostridia bacterium | reverse complement strand
TACGTTTATCTTAAATTCCTTTTCGCCCTTGGCCGGAATTTTCACGCTTGCGAGAACGTCCTTCCTGTCGCCCCACTCGCCCTTGTAAAGACCTGAGTGCTTGCCATCCTCGTCCTCGACGTAAACGCCTATGTTGCTTTCCGTTTCCGCCACATACTCAAAATAACGGTCGTAGGGCATTGTGTTTTTAACCTTTAAATTATAACATTCCTCAACGCAGTAATTACCCATACTGCACGCATAGCCGTAATTTGAACGGTTTACGGAAAGGTCGTAGTTCGGCAAATATTCATCCCTATTGAGATACCACGTTGAACCGCCCTCATATTCGGACGTGTCGCTGTGGAACGGGTCCCAGAGCCAGATATTGTTGCGGTCATTCTTTTTTATCTTATCGCCGTAATAGTCGAGCTTACTGTCGTCCTTGTAGGGAATCGTCAGCAAATCCGACTGTGCCGTTATACTCTGCGACCACAAATCATCCTGCGGATTCAGGTGCGTGCACCATACGTCCGTTACATTGCCCTTTTTCTCGTACTGATTGTATATCTTGTTCTTGATAAAGTCGCCGTCCTTTAAGGTATTGTCAAGCGTGTATTCAAGGTACGCGTTCACCTTGGGAAGCGACTGGGCTATGCCCTTTTGCTTGCGGTCACGGTCATATTTACCGAACGCGGCTTTTTTTGTAAAGCCCGTTCTGTCGCCCAACGCTTCACCGGACTTAAAGGCGCAGACGTTAAAGCAAACCTCGCCCTTTGTAAGCTCAAATTCACCCAAAATTTCTACGGGCTTAAAATACGGCACAACGTCGTAATCAGCCGTGTACGTACTAAGCCAAATAGTTTCGCCTTTTTTTATCTCAATCGTTACCGGTTCATAAGGCTCTGCCTCATAGAGCCACGAGCCGTTTGCTTCGGCAAAATTAACACCCAGATACGATGTAAGCGCGTTAAGGCAGGAAACCTTGTGCATATCCTTTGCCCATCTGCCGTCGCCATAAATGTACGCAACATCCTGCGGCACCTCGAAGAAAGACTTGTTTATTGTTATAACGCTGTCCTCCGACGCCGTTATCTCCGCGTCAACCTCAACAGGAAAGCCCGCGCCGTAGCCGTTATTTGTTTCTGTACAGTTTAAATGGCAGATAAGGAAATCGTATTTGTCCGGTGTAAGATGTTCATTATTCATCAGATATGCCGGCTCATAATCGGGGTGGTTCATCAGATTTTCATTGTATATATTTTCCGGATTATTGCAGAAAATCCACTTGCCGCCGCCCTCCGGCGTAAAGGTTATGTCCGCCGCAAGCGCAGTTGTGCCGAGTATTATACCAAAGACCGCCGCAAAAAGAATAATTTTATTCTTCATCTTCAAGCATTTCCCCCTGTCGCATCATATCTATCATATCCCATACGGTAATCTTTCCTTCATCGTTCTTTATTGAAAACGGTACAAGAATATCGTCCTCGCCCATTTCAAGCGTTTCCCATATTCTCTCCAAATTCGGTTCTATCTCGCTCTTTTTGAGCTTATCCATCTTTGTCGCAATAACGATAAGGCGGTCGTGATAATGACGTATCCACTGTGCCATCTGCATATCGTCCTTTGTGGGCTTGTGGCGGCTGTCAACAAGCAAAATCGTCTGAATGAGAGGCTCACGGTTTGCAAGATAGTTCTCCATCATCTTGCCCCATTTTTCGATTTCCACCTTGCTTCTCTGCGCGTAGCCGTAGCCGGGCAGGTCAACAAGATAAATAGTATCGTCGATGTTATAGAAGTTTATCGTCACCGTCTTACCGGGCGTACCCGAAACACGCGCAAGTGATTTACGGTTTAAAATTTTATTTATAAGTGACGATTTGCCGACATTACTGCGGCCTGCAAAGGCGAACTCCATAAGGCCGGTTTTGGGGTACTGATTTGGCTTGACCGCCGAAATCAGAAATGATGCGTTGTGTATATTCATAATTTTTCTCCTATTATCTCAGTGCATTCTTTAATACCGTGTCCATACTGTTCGCCGGTATAAAATTCAGCTTTCCCCGTATTTCCTCAGGCACATCATCAATGTCCGGCTTGTTCTCCTCGGGAATTATGATGTCCTTTATGCCGGCGCGATATGCCGCGAGAGATTTTTCCTTTAAACCGCCAATAGGCAAAACGCGTCCTCGAAGCGTTATTTCACCTGTCATTGCAATATCGTTTCTGACGCTTTTTTTCGTGAGCGCGCTCACAACAGCGGTCGCCATTGTGATGCCCGCCGACGGTCCGTCTTTTGGCACCGCGCCCTCGGGAACGTGGATATGTATGTCGTGCGTCTTGTGGAAATCGTCCTTAACGCCAAGCTCCTTTGAATTTGAACGTATATAGCTTATCGCCGCCATCGCGCTCTCCTTCATAACATCGCCTAATTTTCCCGTA
>JAFQYK010000438.1 GCA_017406485.1 Clostridia bacterium | reverse complement strand
TCTATCTCATTCATCACCACAAACTTTTTAAGACTCCACCGCGGGGCTAAGAGCGTATTCCAACCACCGTCACCGGTTATGCGCTGTATGACCGTTTCCGCGGAAAACAGTTCAAGCTGGTCTACAACCGTTTCCACATATTCCTCCATTGTAAGCGTCCGGAACTCGCCTCGCTCATACATTTCAGCAAGCCGCGTACCCTTTAAAACGTGCAGCAAATGCAGCTTCACGCAATGTGGCTGCAGTGCGGCAACCGCCTTTGCGCTTTCAATCATCATATCGCGCGTTTCAAGCGGCAGACCGTCAATCAAATGGACGCAAACATTTATATCACGCTCTTTTAATTTGCGATAGCCCTCCAAAAAATCGGCATACGTATGACATCGGTTAATCAGCTCACCTGTCTTATCGTGAATAGTCTGTAAACCAAGCTCCACAATCAGATATGTACGCTCGTTCAGCTCCGAAAGGTATTCAAGCACATCATCCGCAAGGCAATCCGCGCGCGTGGCAATGCTTAAACCGACAACATTCGGCTGACCGAGAACCGGTTCAAACCTCTCGCGCAAAATCTCAGCCGGCGCGTAGGTATTCGTATTTGCCTGAAAATACGGTATATATTTTGCTTCCGGCCATTTTTGGTGCATTTTAGCCTTGATTTCCTCAAACTGCGTGAGTATTTCGTGCGTGGGATCGCCGGCAAAATCTCCGCTTCCACTGAGGCAATAAATACAGCCGCCCCTGCCCTTGCTGCCGTCAAGATTAGGGCAGGTAAAGCCGCCGTTTAAGGCAACCTTAAACACCTTGCAGCCAAATTTTTGCTGCAGATGATAGTTCCAGGTGTGGTATCTTTTATTGTCGAGTGAATATTTGAATTTATTTTCCATAGCTATAATATGTAAAAGGCCGCCGAAGCAGCCTTTTTGGTTCTGAAATTTTTAATTAGTGTCTTACCTCAAATGAGTTACAGTCAACGCACTGCGTTTCTGTTGGATTCGGCTCGTGTGTGCCGACGTGAATTTCGCTTAAAGCGCAGTAATTTGCGCTGTCACAATGGTTGCGGCACTGCTCAACTGTACATTTGATACTCTTGTTTGCATTATGATCCATTATAGTTTACCTCCATAATTTAATTGCATTTATAGTTTGCTCAAACAGAGATAAATTATTACGGAAAAATTTTACTGTTCCAAAAGTTTGCTTTGAACCGTTACGGTAATTTCCTCACCGTTTCTGTCGGCAAGAACTGTGCAGCCGGCGGTGATTTGGTTCGTGAGCGACAGCATTGACAGCTTATCCTCCAAAAGCTTTTGAATTGAGCGCTTCAACGGTCTTGCGCCGTACTTCTTGTCGTAGCCCTTTTCCAGAATAAGCTCCTTCGCCTCGTCCGTTATAACAAACTCCGCGCCCTTTTCCAATAGCTTTGCAACAATGTCTTTAAGCAGCAAATCTATAATCTGTCTTAAATCGCCCTTGGTAAGCGGCTTAAACGTCACAATCTCGTCAATACGGTTTAAAAACTCCGGCTTAAAGAAGTTTTTAAGGCTCTTTTGAACGTTATCCTCCATAGTGACTTCGTCGCTTGAATTAAAGCCGACCTCCGCTGTCTTAAACTCCGTACCTGCGTTTGTTGTCATAATTATAATCGTGTTTTCAAAGTTTATAATCTTACCGTGGCTGTCCGCTATACGTCCGTCATCAAGGATTTGCAGGAACAGATTGAACACTTCGGGGTGCGCCTTTTCAATCTCGTCCAAAAGTATTACCGAATACGGCTTGCGTCTTATCTTCTCGGTAAGCTGTCCTGCGTCGTCATATCCGACATATCCCGGAGGCGAACCGATAAGTTTTGAAACCGAGTGCTTTTCCATATACTCCGACATATCAAGGCGCACAAGCGCTTCCTCATTGTCGAACATAACCTCCGCAATCGTCTTGACAAGCTCCGTTTTACCCACACCCGTAGGACCTGCGAAGATAAACGAAACAGGGCGCTTACGCGTGGTAATATCGGCTCTTCCGCGTCTTATTGCGCGTGAAACGGCGTCAACGGCTTCATTCTGACCGATAACACGCTCATGTATGCGGCTCTCTAAATTCAATAGCTTTTCCGACTCGCTCTCCGTCAGGCGATGAACCGGTATCTTTGTCCAGCCCTCAATTACCGCCGCAACATCGTCAAATGTAATCTCGGCGTTATCCGCCTCCTGTGCCGCCTTTGCCATATCATTTTCAACCTGTATTCTCTCAACTCTTAAATTTGCAAGCTTTTCAAAGTCGCTGTCATTCTGCGCCTGCTCCATAGCCTTGTCGAGAACGTCCAGTCTGCCCTTTAACAGCTCCATATCATAGAGCGCGCGGTTTTTGAGATTTACGCGTGAACCGGCTTCGTCAATAACGTCAATCGCCTTGTCGGGCAAAAATCTGTCGGTGATATATCGCTCCGACATTCTGACCGCCTGTTCAATCGTATCATCGCTGATTTTAACGTGGTGATATTTTTCGTAATAGTCCTTTATACCGTTTAATATCTCAATACTCTCTGCAATCGACGGCTCGTCTATCATTACCGGCTGGAAGCGGCGTTCAAGCGCGCTGTCCTTTTCAATATGCTTGCGGTACTCGGTTAAGGTTGTCGCGCCTATAACCTGTATCTCACCTCTTGCAAGCGCCGGCTTTAAAATATTCGCCGCGCTCATTGCGCCCTCCGCGTCACCGGCGGCTACAATGTTGTGTATCTCGTCAATCACAAGTATAACGTTTCCGCGCTCTGCAGCCTCGTTTAAAACGCCTTTAAGACGCGCTTCAAACTGACCCCTGAACTGCGTTCCCGCAACAAGCGCGGTGAAGTCCAACAGATAAAGCTGATAGTCAAATAATTTCGGCGGCACGCTCTTTTCAAAAATTCTGCACGCCAAGCCCTCGGCTACAGCCGTCTTACCAACGCCCGGCTCACCCAAAAGAACGGGGTTGTTTTTTGAACGGCGGTTTAGTATCTGAATAACGCGTTCAATCTCATCGTGGCGGCTTATGACTCTGTCAACCTTACCCTCCGCCGCCTTTTCCGTAAGGTTTGTGCCGTAGGTGTCGAGCAGCGTTTTTTTCTGTTTTTTCTTTGGCTTGTTATCCTTTATATTGCTTTTGCCGCCATCACCGTTCGGCCTGCTGCCCGGGAGACTATCAAAGAAGTCCTTAAACGCGCTAAGCGGTGTAGTTGCTGCGCCGCCCTCGTCGTCACTGCCGGCGGAGAACTGCTCCATCATTGCCATCGGGTCACCGCCCTCACTTCCGTCCATACCCTCAAGGCTCTCCATAAATTCAGACATCTGCTCATTGAGGTTGTCAAGTTCGTCGTCCGACACGCCGAATTTATCTATCATATTGTTAAGCGGCGCTATTCCAAGACTTTTCGCGCAAGGAAGACACAAGCCCTCGCTCGTGGTCTTGTTTCCCTCCATCTTGGTGATATAAAACACCGCCGGATTTTTATTACATTTGGAACATAAATTCATTTCGGTTTCCTTCCTTAGTTTGTTCTCAGAGTATTTTATCACACAAATCTGAATTTTAAAACCCCTTTTTCATTATATTTACAAATCGTTCATTTTTTACAATAAATATTATTAATATTTAAAGAGAATGAAAAGGCTTCCGGCGAAGCTGCACGTGCATGCGCAGGAATACGGAAACCATTTGCACATAGGAAACTACACCTTAAAAGCAGTAATTTCCTATAAGACAAAAAGAAGTGTCAATCTGTCACTTCTTTTGCAAACTCTTTTGTATTGTCTATTATTTTTTTTGCTTCTTCAAATGCGTTACCGCCCGGCAGCCGGTGTATCCGTTCATCTCGGCGGAACCAGGTCATCTGCCGCTTTGCATACCGTCTGGAGGATTGCTTTATAATTTCCACCGTTTCGTCGAACGTGTATTTGCCGTCAAGGAAGTCCATAACCTCCTTGTAGCCTATGCCCTGCATACTGTTTAAATCACGCGTATAACCCATCTTGCGGAGGCGTTTTACCTCATCTGTAAGACCCTCCTTAAACATTAAATCCACGCGTTTGTTTATACGGTCATAGAGCACGTCCCTATCCCATTCTATGCACATCATCAAAGGATTATATCGGCTTTTGTGCCTTTTCGTTTCCTCCTGATGTTCGGATATTGGTACGCCGGTGAGCTTATAAAATTCAATTGCGCGTATAACACGCTTTAAATTGTTCGGGTGTAATCTTTCAGCCGATACAGGGTCAAATTCGCGGAGCATTTCTATAAGAAAATCCCTACCATTCTCCTCTGCTGTTTTGCGTAATTCCTCTCGCAAATTATAATCGGTTTCCATTTCACCGAAGGTAATGTCATTCACAACGGAATTTATATAAAGCCCCGTTCCGCCGCACATTACCGGCATTTTTCCGCGCGATATAATATCGGCTATGACCTTATGCGCGTCACGCGTGTAATCGGCAACGCTATATTCCGCGTCAGGCTCCAAAAAATCTATCATATGATGAACTGCCGCCGCGCGTTCCTCTTTGGTAGGCTTGGCCGAGCCTATGTCCATATATTTGTAAATCTGCATACTGTCGGCGCTCACAATCTCGCCGCCAATGTACCTTGCAATCTCAATCGCAAGACCTGTCTTGCCCGAAGCCGTCGGGCCTGCGACCACTATCAAAGGGATTTCAGACAATTCGCTTAAACTCCTTTTCCATTTCCTTTTTGCTCATCGTTATTATAATCGGTCTGCCGTGGGGACAGGTGTTGATATTTTTAAGCCTTAACACATTCCTCACAAGGTTTTCCATTTCATCTCTGCCCATCTCCATATTCGCTTTGACGGAAGCCTTGCAGGCTATGGTGTAGAGAAGGTATTGCTGACGGTCTGTAATAAGCTCCTTTTTAAGCCTTTCGCTCTCTGACAAAAGCTCCAAAACAAGCGGTTCAACCTCGCCCATATCCACGCCGCCCGGTACACTTCGTATAATAATAGCATCGTCGCCGAATTCCTCCGCTTCAAAGCCTGTATCCTCAAACAGCTTCGCATTGTCGCGGTACGATTGCATTTCGCTTGGGCTTACGTTTACAATGACCGGTTCAATAAGCATTTGCGACATCGCTTGCTTATTTTCTATTTCCTCTTTTAATTTTTCATAGTTCAACCTTTCGTGCGCCGCGTGCTGGTCTATTATCATCATTTCCCCGCCCTTTTCAGCTATGATGAAGGAATTGAATACCTGACCTACAATTTTAAAATATTCATCAACAAAAACCGTTTCCTGCTTTTTTTCGCGAACTATTTCAGCGTTTTCGGCGTCTTTGCCCTGCGCTTCAGGCTCTGTCGGTTTTTGCGGAATTAACGGTTTCATTTCCTTCTTTGGCGAAGCAACCTGTACTCTCGTGGAGACAGTAAAGTTATCGGGTTGTTTTTTCGGTTTTATAAAGCTCAGCTCTTCCTTTTTAGTGTCCCCGATATTTGTGTTTAAAAAGTGATTTACTCTCGGATTGTAGTTTTGTGTTTCGGGGCGCTTTGTCATATCCTTCGGCAAAGCTGCGACCATATCGGAAAGGTTTAGCTGCTCCTTTGGTACATCGCGTTTAAATTCGTCCGACTTGAACGGGTTTTCTGTTTTAGTGTCCCCGTTCTTTTCTATCCTCGGTACATTCGGCACTGCATAAAGCGCGTTTTTCGTCCCATAATATACCACATCATAGATTGCCTTCTCGTTTGAAAATTTCACCTCTAATTTTGTCGGATGAACGTTTATATCTATCTGCGAGGGATTTATTTCAATGTTTAAAACCGCCATCGGAAATTTGCCTATCATTATCTGGTTTTTGTACGCGTTCTCTAATGCTGCAATTATAGTGCGGCTCATAACGTAACGCTTGTTTACAAAAAAGCTCTGGTAATTTCTCTTAGGACGTCCGAGCGTTCCCTTACCGATAAGACCGGTTATGTGTATGCCATCAACCTCATAGTCAACGGGTATAGTTCCATTTGCATAATCCTTGCCATACGCTGTATAGATTGCATTTTTCAGGGAATTATCGCCGGGTGAAAACAGCTTCTCCTTGCCGTCAACAATGAGCTTAAACGAGATTTCCGGATGTGCGAAAATAAAACGCGTCATAATGTCAGTAATGTAGCCGGCCTCTGTCGCGTCCTTTTTGAGGAATTTAAGACGCGCGGGAGTATTGTAGAAAAGGTTGTTTACCACAATCGAGGTGCCGTTGGGAATACCGGCTTCCTCGCTTGAAAGTATCTCTCCGCCCTTGCACGTCACGCACACGCCCGTTTCATCCTCTGCGCGCTTTGTGTAAAGCTCCACCTCGGCAACCGCGCCGATACTTGAAAGCGCCTCGCCGCGGAAACCAAGCGTGTAAATAGCGTCCAAATCCTCGCTCGTCTGTATCTTGCTCGTTGCGTGGCGCAAAAAACAAATCTTCGCGTCCTCCGCGCTCATACCGCTGCCGTTGTCACTGACACGGATATATGTTGAGCCGCCCTTTTTTATTTCCACGGTAATAAGGTTTGCGAAAGCGTCAATGCTGTTTTCCACAAGCTCCTTAACAACGCTCGCTCCGCGCTCAACAACCTCGCCTGCCGCTATTTTGTTTGAAACCTCT
>JAFQYK010000437.1 GCA_017406485.1 Clostridia bacterium | reverse complement strand
TATATTTTAACATTACCGTTCTCGTCAAAAACTATAAATTCCTCATAGAAATCCGCCGCCGCTTTCATAAACGGCACTATTGCGCTTTTCAGATATTCCTCATCCTTGGTATACTGATAGTATCTGTAATAATGCTGAGAGAGCCAGCCAGCCGCGCATACCCAGTTTAAAATTACCGGTACAATCTGATTTGGGTACGGCATATTCGGGGTTGTGCCCGCCGGTATAAATATTCCCTTGCAGCCGTACAGCTTTTTCGCATTTTCCCGAAACGCGTCCATACGGCTTATGTAATATTCCATAAGCGGCTTGCCGAGCTCGCGGAGATTGCCGGCATTGGTATGCCAGTAAATCATCTGAATGTTCTCGTTCGCCATATTATGGCTCCATATCTGATTGTACTCAAACGCCCACAAGCCGTACAACGTGAACGGTAAGCCGTCCTCGCGGCTGCCGCTTATGAACAGATACCGCCCGTACCGCCACAGCTTTTCTATAAGCTCGTTCGGGGACTTGCCGCCGTAGGCTTCGAGCAATAATTCCTCATTGGAACGGTTGTCATTCTCATAAAGGCACAAGCTTGCGCTTTCATATAACGATTTGTGCAGCGGGAGGTGTCTTTCAAGGTAGTATTCGTAGCTGCCGTTTTCGTTCCTTAATTCTTCCGCAAGCGTATCTGTATCGGAGCTGCCGTTTACAAACACTTTGATTTTTACAAGTATTTCAGGCGCGCCGCTTATCCTTATTGCGTTATTTTCATAGGTTATATCGCCGTCCGCGCTTTCCACCTTTACCGCTGCGCCAAAACTGTTGCCGTCTGTGTTTAACGAGGTGTATGTGAGGATATTTCCGATTGCTTCTCTTTTGCTGCTGCGCTTTAGATATTCGTATACTTCACTCTGTTTTTTATCGTCAACCGTATCAAGCGAAATCACGGCGTTTAGTATCGGTGCTTCAGCCTTCACGGAGAGGATTATAATGTCGTCCCTTCTTGAAACAAACAAATCCTTCCTGACCCACGCACCGTTTTCCTTTAACTGCGAACTTACCTCGCCTGCTTCCATATTGACCGCTCTTAAGTAGTCCGAAAATCCCGGCAGATTGGTATAGGTCATATTAAGTGCGGCAAGCGGTAAGGGGTAGCCGCGCTCGTTATTGTAGCCTTTTTCCTTAAGAGAATTCGCCAAAATCCAATGTGCCTCGTCAAAGCGTTCCGCGTCCATTGCCTGCCGTGTTTTTGCAAGGCTGCCGCTCACATCGGGCAATGGCTGAACTGGCTTTCCCGACCACAATTCGGCGTGATTTATGATTACGGTTTCATTTTTTACTCCGCCGTATATGTTCGCGCCGATTTTGCCGTTACCGCTGAGTAATCCCTCACGGCATAGCGAGCCGTGCCACGAAGCGGGGTATTTCATTGTGAGCGTGTTTATATTTTTATCTATAAGCTTCATATTGTCCTCCTTGGGTATATGTTACAAATGCCAATCCGGCTATTATCCTGAATTGGCATTTGTAATATATTAAGAGAGAGATGACTGATTTAATTGTTTTTTAACTCCTTGGCGTTTGCTAATGGCTTCATATTCGCCAAGCTGTTCCACAAAAATGATTTTACATAATCGCCGTTTTCAACACCGACAAATGTATATGTAATGCTGCATTCGGTAACTTCGCCTGCATTTATGGTCTGAGTTTCTGTTTTAACCTCTTTTAACGCTCCGCTGCTGTTATACAGGGCAAGCATCATAACAGGTGTGGCATCCGAGCCGTCAGTTATCACATTTACAGATGCCGTAATACTTTCTCCGGCTGTCAGCGAGGCTTTGTCAAATGTTATCTCACCCGCCGTTACGTCCGGCCCTGTGTACTCGCCCTCAACAACTGTCATACCGAGAAGTCCTGCAAGAACCTCGCTCGAAAGACACTCAAAGTCAATACTCTCAATCTGCTTTACCTCGCCCAAATCGAGAGAAAGAATGTTGGCATGCGCCTTGTCGCCAAACTTCTCAATATAACCCGACTCCGCATAAGGATTATTGGTCTGGTAATTCAGCCAGTCATCTATGTTGTCGGGATTTGTAAGGGGCAGAATTTCTTTGCTGCCGTCCTTCATATTGACAGTAATTCTTGCGTTTTCGATACGGCTTTGCATATTGTTTGTGGATACACTGAGCATAAAGTATATCTTGGAGCCGTCTATATTAACCGGAATATTCATCTTGTCGGGGAACTGGTTGTAAAGCGATACAAATGCCGCGTTGTGCCCGTCCTTTGATGAAACATTAAACGGTACGCCGATACCCGAGGTGTAGTTTCTGGAGGTGAGCGTAAGCGAGGCAGGAACGCCGTTTGCACCCGAGTGTGACGGAGATGATGTTTCCCACCACGAACGGCCGTTTGGCAGTACTGTTCTCGGTGTGCCTGTGTTGGTTTCCGTTACCCAGTAGAAGTCCGGCAATCTGTAATGCTCGTTACCGTCATATGTCAAATCATATGTATTACTATGCAGCGTTCTTAAATCCTGGTTTACAACGCCGTCAAGCGAAACAGTCTTATATTGTGCGCCGGAGGGCTTTAATGTCCAGTCGGTAGCCTCGCCGGTGATTGTCTTATTTACGACGCCGCTCAGCACCGCCGTGATTTTGTTATCGCCGGGTGTCAGGTCAGACGCGCTTTCTGCCGGAACAAGAATTTCCGCGCTCTCGCCCTTTGCAGCGATAGTGAGGTTCTCCGCTGTGACACTGCCGGTTGCGGTGGATAATTTCGCATTAACGGTAACACTCTTTTCGGTGTTATTCACAAGCTTTACCTTTATTCCAGGGTTTGCGCCTGTTGTAACAAATTCCGTTCCTTTAATTTCTATATCGCCCTTTATTTCAAGGTCAACAGGCAATACGGCTGTCATATCGTTCTTTTCTACCGTTACAAAGAAGGTGTGGTTGCCTGTCTTATTGGCAAGCTGAACTGTGACATTTGCACTGCCGAGAGTATCGGGGATTTCTGCCAGTACGCCCTGCGGGTCGCTTACAGCTGTTATTGTGCCGTTTGAGCTTACGCTATATTCCGCGCCTGTGCCGCCAACCTCTGCGGCTTCTACGGCTGCAACCGCTTCATTTGCGTATTCCACTTCAACGGTTGCCTGCTCTCCTGCGGGTGTGGTTACATTTACAAAGTTGTCAACAGTATAATCAGATACCGCGGTTCCGTTTACCTTTACACTCGTAACCTCAGAGCTGCGCGCCGGTATGTGCATTGCATAGCTCAGATTTCCGAGACCGGTTGTGCTGATTGTTAATTTATCGGTATTGTTTTCGTACTTATAATCGTATGAAAGATAGCTCGTTTCAACGGACGCGTACTCCCATTCCTTCGGGAAGCCGGGCATAATGTCCACTCTGCCCTCGGGAACATGCATCTTTACGCCGAACACACCCTCAAGAGCCGTTCTCGCATACTGCGAGGTGCAGTCTGCAAAGTCAATGTGACCGTTGTTTTCCAGGCTGTCCTTGACTATATGCTGTACCGTTCCCTGTCCTGCGGCGCTGCCCTTCATCAAAGGAACAAGGCACGCTCTGAACTGCTTCATACCCATTTCACGCTGACCGTTTTCAAAGAATGCGAGAGCGTTGTTCATAACCTCCTCTATGTACAAGCCGTCACTCGAATAATGCTCGGGCGGTCTGTTTGAGGAATACTTAAAGTCTATATCGTTCCATATTTCGTCCTGCTTGGCTATGCTTGGAACAGCATAGTCGGTAAAGCGCATCATCTGATATACCTGTTCATCTGTCGCCAGTCCCATATCAACGACCGTATAGACCGATGAGAGGTCGGGAGCGGTGTTTAGTCTGCCCTTTCCGAAGCGTTCACGCAGCTCGCCGAACACGCCTGTGTCGGTGTCCCAAAGCTTTGCGTTCATATCCGCCTTTATTGCGTCAGCCTTGGTTTTGAAAGCTGCAGCATCCTCTGTTTTATTAAGCGCTGTTGCTATCTGCGCCATTGTGTTATACGCACGCCAGGTGTAAGAGGTAGCTATACTTCCCGCGCCGCCGTTGTTCCACTTGTTATCGGTATTCCAGGCGTCGAGCCAGTTTTCGTAGAGGTTTGTGCCGGGCACCTGCATTTCCTTATCCATAAACGCAAGGTGTCCCTTTACGAGGTTATACACTCCCTCCTCTTTACCGCCTACAGTGTCGGTGAAGAAGCTCTTGTCGCCTGTCCAGTCCCAATACTGCATAAGAATATCAACCATTACAAGGCTCATATTATATCGGCCGTCCTGGAACGGGTACGCATAAATTCTGCCGTCTGACTTCTGACGCTCCACATAGTGAGCTATATTTGTCTTTAATCTGTCGCCCCAGCCGCCGTCTACAAAGCAATAGCCGCCGCGCCAGCCGCCCTGTCCGTTGTGCCAGCCGATTGCTCCGTGAGTTATAACGGGATCATCCCAGATGTTATCCATCGCCATAACCTGCGCCTTAACGCCCGAATTTACATACGGGTCGGGGGTGTCAATCTTGATGGTTTCCGATACACTCTTGTAATACGCTATACCGTCATCAAAGTATTCCTTGGCTTTTGATTTAAAACCTGTAATATCTTCATTATTCTTTGACTGCGGAGCGGTTATAAGATAAATCGTGTTTTCGTTATTGCCCTCCGTCGTGCCGACAACCATAGGATAGGTTGTGTCGGTGGAATTGAGCAGCGCGGTTATGCCGTCACTGTACTTTGAAGCGTCCTTTACCGCAAAGGTCATCGGTACGCTTGCAGTACCGTCAATATTGGTACTCTTATCGGCAAAATCTATTGTTCCGTTGTTTGTGATTTTAAAGGTGTTTTCTCCGAGTGTTACTTCGTTATCCTTTGTCTGTGCGTAGTTAAACTCCATATTGGTCGAGTTGCCGCCTGTCGGCTGTGACGCTTTAACGCCACCCTGTCCGGCTACCGCGACAACAAGCTTATCCTTGAGTTCGTCCGGCAGCTCCACCTTGACTATCATACCGTCAATTCTGTCGCTGCGCGTATAGGTCAGCTTTATTTTTCCTGTAAAGGAGCTGTCCGTAATCTCGTATTCCTCGTGACCGTCCACATATCGTGCCGTTACATTCTGCATTGCGTCAAGCCACTTGCCGTCCTTTATTCCGAGGAACATATGCATAAAACGGCAGAAGTTACTTGTAGACGAATTTGAAAGCACAAGCTTCGGTCTGTCGCCAAGATAATAGAGATATCTGTTTGAGGTTTTGCCCTGGTCGTTTATATGCGGCGCGTAGATGGGGCGCGTGTAGTTCTTCGCGCTCGTTGGACTGTTGGTGTCAATTTCAAAACCGCCGTCCACAGGCTTGTATCTGAACGGATTTTTGGTTACAACAACCTTTTGCTCGCCTGTTTTCGCGCCGCTTGTTGCTTTTATGGTAATGGTCTGCTCCTTTGCAGTTGCAGCTGCGGTAACAGTTGCCGCTGACACGTCCCATGCAAGACCCTCACTGTCATCGGCTGTCATATCATATTTAAAGCTACCCGCATTCATTTCATAGCCGTACTGGTCGTATGATTTTGCGGTGTATGCAAACGCTTTTGTACCGCTTGCGGGAATTTCTATTGAGCGGTCGCCGTCAATTTCGATATTTGTAAGATCAGGGTTGTATACGGTTACGGTTTTTGTCTGTGTTGCTTCTCCTGCTGTTACGGTTATTGTAACGGTTGCATCTGCCGTGCCTGCATTGACGGTGAGAACACCGTCCGCTATGCTCACGCCGCCTGCGCCCGACACGCTCCACGCTTTCGCGGTTGAAGCGGGCATTTCAAGACCGTTTGCGTCAAATAGCATTGCGGTGTATGTTTTTGTCGCGTTTCCGTTTGCGGGAACGGCAAAGTAATCGTCACCGCTGATTTTGATTTTGCTTGCAGCCATTGTGTATACTTCTATTTCATCGGACAGCGCATACACCTCCGGATTGTTTTTAGCCGCAGCCTTGACTTTTATCTTTCCTGTCGTCGCACCCGCCTTTGCGGTTACAACACCGTCTGCGATAGTCAGCTTGTCGTCTGTCAATGCGTTACCGCTTGTATCAGTTATGTACCAGTCAAGAGCAATACCGCTCATTTCACTGTTGTAGTCATCGAGCACCTTAACGCTGTATTCCGTCGTCATTTCACCGGCGCCCGGTACAGGAATTTTTGCAGGCGCGGTTACAAATTCAATCTTATTAGGCTCGCCCATCGGAACTACCTCAATCTGCTTTGAGCTCTCGCCGCTGTCCGCGCTGCCGTCATAGTTTACAAGCTTTACGGTATATTTCTGTGAAGCCGTTGCCTCTGAGGTTACGGAAAGAACGCCCGTTTTAGGGTCGATGCTTACACCTGTCGGTGTAACCTCCGCTGTGCCTGCTTCGTTATACAGCTTGAAGCCTACTATTCCCTGTCCGAGTAGGTCATAGTCCTTCAGTTCAATTCCACTCATCGACGCGCTCTTTACCGTGAAGGCCACGGTGCTCGGTGTAGAGGTCTGCGGTACCGATATTTGCTCCACATCGCAACCGACCTCCATCGCGTCCGGCAAGGGCTTGTATACCATCAGATTTCTTACATCTATGTAGCCGGAGCGTGTGGTGGTTTCATTGTTTACGTGGTTTGTGACATTAACCTTTGTAAGTCCGTCCTTTGTCATATTTCTGATAATCTTGGAATTGGTAGCTTCCTGCGGCGTTTCATCTTTTCCGGCTTCTTTTGTGTACGCAATCGCAGAAGTTCTGCCGTTAAAAAGGATTTTCGTATTATACCAAGTATCTGCCGAAGCGTTACTATACATAGTAGCATATTCACCGCCGTTGCCGTTGCCGTACTTTGTCTTGATGTTTGTACCGTCATAGATAATGGTCGGTCCGAGATTACTTCCGCCCCAAAGCTCGACTACTCCGGCATTTTCATTCTCAAATCTAACATCAAAGTCAGCCATATACACATCGTTCTTTGAATCACCGCTTGCCGGCTTTGTATCAACTGCGCGTTCCGCCACAGTCGGTTTTTCCTCATCGGACTGATAGCGCATATACGGCGCATCCTCATCCGATTTCAATTCTGCCTTATCCGGCTTCGTCCATTTTTCAAGCGACGTAAAAGG
>JAFQYK010000436.1 GCA_017406485.1 Clostridia bacterium | reverse complement strand
GTCAATACCAATCTCGCCGCAAATCCCGATAAACTTTTCCGCGCCGTAAGAGAACACCACATTTGCATACGTCATAAACACAAACGGAACAGTAATATCCTCTCTTAATTTTCTCACCAAGTCAAAAATTTTATCCGTAGTAACGCCGCCCGCAAGCGCGCGGATGTTTGCACCCTGAATAACAGGCCCCTCCGCCGTCGGGTCGGAAAACGGTATACCAAGCTCTATTAGGTCAGCGCCGTTTTTAACCGCTGCGCGCACAATCTTCTCTGTTGTTTCAAGGTCAGGGTCGCCGCACGTTATAAACGGTATAAACGCCTTGCCGTGCTGAAAAGCCGCTTTTATCTTACTCATAAATATTCTCACCTCTGTATCTTGCAATCTGGGCGCAGTCCTTGTCACCGCGTCCCGAAATTGTAATCACGATTATCTTGTCCTTGTCCATCGTCGGCGCGAGCTTTTTAGCATACGCAACGGCGTGCGCCGATTCAATAGCCGGAATAATACCCTCGGTTCTCGATAAATATTCAAACGCATCAACCGCTTCATCGTCCGTAACAGGAACATACTGCGCCCTGCCGGTGTCGTGCAGATTGGCGTGTTCGGGGCCTACGCCGGGGTAGTCCAGCCCTGCCGAAATCGAATAAACCGGCGCAATCTGACCGTACTTGTCCTGACAGAAATACGACTTCATACCGTGGAAAATACCGACTCTGCCGGTGTTCACCGTCGCCGCTGTTTCAAACGTATCAATACCTCTGCCCGCCGCCTCGCAGCCTATGAGCTTAACGTCCTTGTCGCCGATAAAATGATAGAAGCTGCCTATCGCGTTTGAGCCGCCGCCCACGCACGCTATAACCGCGTCGGGGAGCTTGCCCTCTTTGTCCATAATCTGCTGCTTAATCTCTTTTGAAATCACCGACTGAAAATCGCGCACAATAGTGGGGAACGGGTGAGGACCCATAACGGAACCCAGGCAGTAATGCGTATCGCTTATTCTCTTTGTCCACTCGCGCATAGCCTCCGAAACCGCGTCTTTAAGCGTCGCTGTACCTGTCTTAACCGGCACAACCTCGCTGCCCAAAAGCTTCATCCTGTAAACGTTTAACGCCTGTCTTTTTGTATCCTCCTCGCCCATAAACACAACGCACTCCATACCGAAGAGCGCTGCCGCGGTAGCCGTTGCAACACCGTGCTGACCTGCGCCCGTTTCGGCAATGAGCCTTGTTTTGCCCATCTTTTTTGCAAGCAAAGCCTGACCCAGAACATTGTTTATCTTGTGTGAGCCGGTGTGGTTTAAGTCCTCGCGCTTTAAATATATCTTCGCGCCGCCGAGGTCAGCCGTCATTTTTTCGGCAAAATATAATCTTGACGGCCTGCCGGCGTACTCGTTAAAAAGCTCTGTAAGCTCCCTGTTAAATTCCTCGTCGTTTTTATAATACTCATAAGCTTCTTCAAGCTCTATAATTGCATTCATCAGCGTTTCGGGAATATACTGTCCGCCGTGTATTCCGAAACGTCCCTTTGGATTTGTCATTGTATCTTATCCTTTCTTACAGCCTTAACAAATGCTGTCATCTTGTCCTTATCCTTCACACCATCCGTTTCAAGCGACGAGCTTGCGTCAACCGCGAACGGCGCATACAGTAATATTTTATCATAAACATTTTCGCTGTCAAGCCCTCCGGCAAGGAAAAACTTTCTGTCTATGCCTTTAATAAGCGAATGGTCAAACGTCATACCGCTGCCGGTGCCGGAATCGAGCATAATATAATCAGCCGCGGAATTTTTCGCCGCATCAATATCCTCTGCGCTTCTAATCTGAAACGCCTGAATAACCGGGCAGCTTACCTTTTTTCTGAGTTCTTCAATATAATCATTATCCTCGCTGCCGTGAAGCTGAACCATATCTATTATGCCTTCATTTACAAGATATTCAATGTTTTCAGTCGCTTCATCCACAAACACCCCGACAGCCGTTATTCCGCCATTAAGCCGCTGCCGCAATGTACGCGCTGTTTCAAAATCAACATTTCTTTTGCTTTTCTGCCAAAACACAAACCCGACATAATCGGGCATAAGCTCATTAACGTAATCAATATCGCAGTGCCGTTTAAGTCCGCATAATTTTATCTTAGTCATATCCTGCCTCTCAGAGTATCAAGCATTTCCTTTTTATTCTCCGCGCGCATAAGCGTTTCGCCGATAAGCGCCGCGTCCGCGCCAATCTCGCGCAACAGCTTTATATCGTTCGCACTTTTCACGCCGCTTTCCGAAACAAATATAATATCCTTCGGAACAAGCTCTCTCATACGCGCGCTGTTATTTGTATCAACAGTGAAGTCCTTTAAATTGCGGTTGTTCACACCGATTATCCTTGCGCCTGCGCGTATTGCCGTTTTGACCTCGTCCTCGTCATGCGCTTCAACAAGCGCGCTAATGCCGAGCGTGTCGCAAATCTCAATATATTCGCGTATCTGCTTTTCGGAAAGAATAGAGCAAATAAGAAGCACCGCCTTTGCCCCCAAAACCTTCGCCTCGTAAATCATATAGCTGTCAACTGTAAAATCCTTTCTGATACAGGGAACAGAAACCGCTTCGGCAATCTCTCTCAAATATTCATCTCTGCCCAAAAACTTATACGGCTCCGTCAAAACCGAAATACAATCCGCGCCTGCTTTTTCGTATTCCTTTGCAATATCGAGATAGGGGAAATCGGGAGCGATAAGCCCCTTTGACGGCGACGCTTTTTTGCATTCGCATATAAAGGCAATACCGTCCTTTTTAAGCGCCTTTTCAAATTCAAAATCGCCCTTTGGCAGACTTAAAGCCTTCGCCTTTATTTCCTCAAACGATACGCGTTTTTTCGCTTCCTCCACGCGCCCTCTTGCGAGGTCCGCCAGTTCGTCAAGTATGTTCATAATTATTCCTTTCGATTATAGTCCGATAAATGCTTGTAGGAGACGGCGCCCTCGACGTCCCGTATTCATTTACCTATTCGACACTTCAATTAACTTTTCCAACGTAGCTGCCGCCTTGCCGCTGTCGATAAGCTCCGCCGCCAGCTTTATACCGTCCGCCATTGTTCCCGCTTTGCCGCCGATATACAGCGCCGCGCCGGCATTCATAAGCGCGGCGTTGCGCTTGTGACCTTTTGCGCCGCCTAAAATATCGCGCACAATCTTAGCATTCTCCTCCGGTGTGCCACCCTTTAAATCATCCTTTGTGCAGCGTTCAAAACCAAACTGCTCCGGCGTAATGGTGTACGTCTTATACCAGCCGTCCTTGAACTCGCAAACGGTTGTCGGCGCGCTTAGCGAAATCTCGTCCAGCTTATCCTTGCCGTACACAACCATACCGCGCTTGACGCCAAGGCTTATAAGCACCTTTACAAGCGGCTCAACAAGGTATTCGTCATACACGCCCAAAAGCTGCATTGTTGGCGCGCTTGGATTGGTAAGAGGACCGAGAATATTAAACACTGTTCTAAAACCCAGCTCCTTGCGAACACTGCCGACATACTTCATCGAGGTGTGATACTTCTGAGCAAAGAAAAAGCACATTCCGACTTCCTTTAACAGTTCCACGCACTTTTCGGGGCTTTGCTGAATATTAACGCCGAGCGCCTCTAAGCAATCCGCCGTGCCGCAAAGCGAAGATGCCGCGCGATTGCCGTGCTTGGCAACCTTCATACCGCCGCTTGCCGCGATAAGCGCGGCGGTGGTGGAGATGTTGAAGCTGTGCGCTCCGTCACCGCCCGTACCGACAATTTCAAACACGTCAAAATCCGTCTTTACCTGTGTTGCGTGTTCACGCATAGCCGCCGCGCACCCTGCGATTTCGTCAGTCGTTTCCGCCCTCGCACTTTTGGTTGAAAGCGCGGACAAAAACGCCGCAATCTGCGTCTGCGTTGCTTCACCGTTCATTATCTCATTCATAACGGTGTACGCCTCGTCATACGTCAAGTCCATTTTGTTTACGATTTTTTCAATAGCCGCCTTAATCATTTCTTTTACCTCCAAGAATAAAATTTTCCAACATCTGCTTTCCTTGTGGTGTAAGTATAGATTCGGGGTGGAACTGTACGCCGTAAATCGGGTATTCCTTATGCTCCACCGCCATAACCTCGCCGTCCTCCGTTACCGCCGTAACCTTCAGACAATCGGGGAGAGTGTCCGCGTCTGCCGCCAATGAGTGATACCGTGCAATCTTCATTTCTGCCGGCAAGCCTTTAAAAATAAGACTGCCTGTATCAGCCTTTACAACCGACTGCTTACCGTGCATAAGCTGCTTTGCATACGTAACCGTCGCGCCGTACGCCGCGCAAATTGCCTGATGCCCCAAACACACGCCGAGCGTCGGAATATCCCTTGCAATTGTTTTCGCAACCTCAATAATCACTCCTGCGTTTTCCGGTCTGCCGGGGCCGGGGGAGAGAATAACCCTGTCGGGATTTAACGCGCGTATCTCGTCCACGGTCATTTCATCGTTGCGTATCACCTTAATGTCAGGGTCAATCGAGCCTACAAGCTGATAGAGGTTATATGAAAAGCTGTCATAGTTATCTATTAAAAGCGTCATTTATTGCACCTCCTCCGCTGTTTTCAGCGCGTTTATAACCGCCGCCGCTTTATTTATACACTCCTGATATTCCTTTTCGGGAACGGAGTCATATACAATACCTGCGCCCGAACGGACAAACACCTTACCGTTCTTCTTGTAAGCAATACGTATTGCAATACACGTATCAAGATTTCCCGTAAAATCAATATATCCAATCGCGCCGCCGTATATGCCGCGCTTGTTGTTTTCAAGTTCGCCTATAAGCTGACACGCGCGTATCTTCGGCGCGCCCGACAGCGTACCGGCGGGCAGTACCGCGCCGACTGCGTCAAGCGCGTCGCAATCGTCACGGATTTTACCTCGTACTGACGAGCCAATGTGCATAACGTGTGAATACCGTTCTATGGAATACAGCTTTTCCACCTCAACCGTACCGAATTTGCTTATCCGTCCCAAATCATTCCTTCCGAGGTCTACAAGCATATTATGCTCAGCAAGCTCTTTTTCGTCTGCGAGTAATTCCTTTTCCAGCGCCTTGTCCTCAGCTTCGGTCTTACCTCTCGGACGCGTACCTGCAAGCGGGAAGGTGTGCAGCACCCCGTCCTCTAACCTTACAAGCGTTTCGGGTGACGCTCCTGCAACCTCAACATCGGTACCGGAAAAATAGAACATATACGGCGAGGGGTTTATTGTGCGAAGCGTTCTGTACGTATTAAACAGGCTGCCCTCGAACGGCGCGCTAAGACGGTTAGACAGCACAATCTGGAAAATATCGCCTTCTTTAATATAATGCTTGCCCCTTTCAACCATAGTGCAATATTCTTCCTTGGAGAATAACGCCGTAACGTCGCCCGTAAGGTGTCCGCCCTCGTCCGTTATCTTTTCACCGCTTTGGAGCAAATCCTTTAACTTCTCAATTTCCGCCTTAGCCTTATTATATTCATTTTCGGTGTCTGTAAGGCTCATATTCGCTATAAGAATTATCTTTTGACGGTAATTGTCAAACGCGATAACCTTGTCAAAAAGCATAAGGTCAATATCCTTAAAATTCTCCGTATCAACCGCGTTCGTCCTTGCCGCCTTTTCCGCGTAGCCTATATAATCATAGGAAAAATATCCGACCAAGCCGCCTGTAAAAGAGGGGAGATAGTCAAATCTCGGGCTTTTGTACGAGGATAACAGCTTTCGTATTTCCTCCGCCGGGTTATCGGTTATAACAGTCCTGTCGCCGATTTTCATTTCACCGCCCGCGCACGTAATTTCCATTTTCGGTTCAAACCCCAAAAACGTATACCGTCCCCGTTTTTCATCAGCCGAAACCGACTCTAAAATATACGCGTGTTTGGATTTAGCCTTTAAAATCCGCATAGCCTCAATCGGCGTAATAAAATCCGAAAGAATTTCCGTGCTGACGGGCAGTATGTCAAAATCACCGCTGTCTGCAATTTTGTGAGTTTTCTCAATGTCGGGTAAAAAATTCATTATACAACACGCTCCTTGTAACAAAAAAGTCCCTGGCAGAAATTATGTTTCTGCCAAGGACGAATAAACTATCCGCGGTGCCACCTTGATTCACGGCTTTTGCCGTGCGCTTAGCGAGATACCAGCATACCTCCGGCTTTTGACGCAAGCCTCACGTCTGCGTATTTAACGCAGCCCTCAGCAGTCCATATTACTCAAAGAGCCTTTGCGGAACTCACACCATAATCCACTCGCTTGGAAAGGCCGCCTTTGACTTTTTTCTGCTTCGACGGTTTAACGTATTAAATTTAAAATAAATATACTACGATTATTTTTAATTGTCAAGACCTTTTTTGAAAAATGCTGAAATTGTAATTTAGCGTTTAATCAGCTTTTCTTGTCAACAACCACAGTCGGCAGCGACATTTCGCTGTACTGCGTTGAAATTATGCTTGTTTTGGCAATCCTGGAATACAGTCCGGCAAACTTGCCGCCATACATATAAATGCCGGTTATATTTGAATACTTTTTATACTCCGCATTTTCGTCGTGCGTATAGTCGATATTCCAAGATGCATATGGCTCGCAGTATTCCTGCAAAAGATAATGCTTGCCGCAGTTTTCCGTAACTGCTCTTTTCCATTCCTCATCGCTTATCCCCTCGACACCGGCATACACACCGCGCGAAGCGTAAGAGTCCTCCGGCTTAATAACCCATTTATCTTTGGTTTCAAGAACGTTATGTTCCTTTATCGTTTCTTCGGTAAGACTTGCGGTGTAGGGGATATGCTCTTTAACATATTTCCGTACCGCGTCCGTCAGAAACGCGCTTGTCATCGGGTCGTGCAAAACCTTAAACACAATCTTATTATGCGCCACCTGCGTCATAAAATCGCCTATAAGACAAACCGCATTATCCTCGGCGGCT
>JAFQYK010000435.1 GCA_017406485.1 Clostridia bacterium | reverse complement strand
TATTTCGGCGGTATACGCGTGAACACAGGCAATCTGACGCAGGGTGAGGTTATCGCGTTTATAAATTACATTACGCAAATTCTGAACGCTATGATTGTGCTTGCAAATCTTGTGGTGCTGTACACAAAGGCGTACGCGTCCGCGCTGCGCGTCAGTGAGGTGCTTGCGGAGGAGCCGGAAATTACTTACGGCAATAAAAAGTTTAACGCCGATAATAATACAGCGGTTGAGTTTAAAAATGTGTCGCTCCGTTACGGCGGCAGCCGTGCGGCGGCGATTGAGAATATCAATCTTGCGGTTAGAAAAGGTGAAACGCTTGGTATTATCGGCGGTACCGGCAGCGGTAAAACGACGCTTGTGAGCCTTATACCGCGATTTTATGACGTGACAGGCGGCGCTGTTACGCTTGGCGGCGTTGATATAAAGGAGCTTGCGGAAAGCGAGATACGCGAAAATGTAGCGGTTGTACAGCAGAGGGCGAACCTGTTTTCCGGCACAATACGTGAAAACCTGCGTATCGCAAAGGCGGACGCGACAGATGAGGAAATGCGTCTTGCCGCTGAAACGGCGCAGGCGACTGAGTTTATTGACAGGCTTGAAAAAGGCTTTGACACATACGTTTCCCAAAGCGGCAACAATCTTTCCGGCGGCCAGAAGCAGCGGCTCACAATCGCACGCGCGCTTGTGAAAAACGCGCCTATACTGATTTTGGACGATAGTGCAAGCGCGCTTGACTTTGCGACAGACGCGGCTCTGCGGCGGGCGATTAAGGAAAACACCGCCAGTCAGACGGTCATAATCGTTTCGCAGCGCGTCAATACAGTTAAAAACGCCGATAGGATTGTTTGTATGGATGACGGCGAAATTGTCGGTATCGGAACGCACAGAGAGCTTGTTAAAACGTGCGATATTTACCACGAAATCTGCGTTTCGCAGGAGCAGTCAGGCGGTGATGACGATGAATAAAAACAGCACCTTAAAGCGGCTCTACCGCTATATTGCCGGCAACAAAAAATATCTGTATTTTGTGATAATCGCGGCGCTTTTGGCAAACATATTTATGCTTATCGCGCCGTACATTTCCGGACGTGCGATTGACTTCATAAAGGGTGAGAATAATGTTGACTTTGGAATGGTCATAAAAATCTCGTCAATTCTGCTTGGCGTGTACATTTTAAACGCGCTGTTTACGTGGGGTATGACGGTGTTCACGAACCACCTGTCAAACCGAACAATCGAAAAAATGCGTCAGGACGCGTTTGAGAAGCTGAGTAAGCTGCCGCTGAAGTATTTCGACAGCCACTCGCACGGCGACATCATAAGCCGTCTTACAAACGATATTGACTCCGTTTCGGACGGACTTTTGCAGGGTATAACACAGCTTTTCTCGGGACTTGTGACTGTTATCGGCTCGCTTTTGATGATGTTCCTGCTAAGCTGGAAAATCGCGCTTTGCGTAGTTGCGGTGACGATTTTGTGCGTGTTTGTATCGCGGTTTATCGCGGTGAACTCCGGTAAAATGTTCCGCGTACAGGCAGCGACCACAGGCGAAATAAACGGCTTTGTAAATGAAACGGTCGGTAATATGAAGGTGGTCAAGGCGTTCGGTTATGAGCAGCGCAGCGGCGGCATATTCGGTGAAATAAATTCGCGGCTGTATGACTGCGGACAAAAGGCGCAGTTTTATTCCTCGCTTGTAAACCCGACCACGCGGTATATAAATAACCTCGCGTATATCAGCGTCGGTATTTTAGGCGGCCTTGCCGCGCTTTCGGGACATCTGAGCGTCGGTATTATATCGAGCTTTCTTATCTATGCGACACAGTTCGCGCGGCCGATAAACGATATGACAAGCATTTTAACGCAGCTTCAAAGCGCGACAGCCGCGGCGGCGAGGGTATTTGCATTGAGTGATGAAGAGGCGGAAGCAGATGACAGCGCAAGAAACGACCTTAAGTTAAAGGGCGGCGAGGTTGTATTTGAGAACGTTGACTTCTCATATGACGAGAATGTTGAGCTTATAAAAAATCTGAATATCAAAGCGAAAAAGGGACAGCGTGTTGCGATTGTAGGTCCAACGGGTGCGGGCAAGACAACGATTGTAAATCTTTTGATGAACTTCTACAACCCACAGGGCGGCGCAATTGTTGTTGACGGTCAGAATATAAACAGCGTCACGCGCGACAGTCTCAGAAAAAGCTTTGGTATGGTACTGCAGGAAACGTGGCTGTTTTCGGGTACGGTTCGTGAGAATATAGCCTACGGCAAGGAAAACGCGACTGATGAGGAAATAATAGCCGCGGCAAAAGCGGCATCGGCACACGGCTTTATAAACCGCTTGCCGGACGGATATGACACAATGATAACCGAGGACGGCGGCAACCTTTCGGGCGGACAGAAGCAGCTGCTCACAATCGCAAGGGCAATGCTTACAAATCCGGAGGTGCTGATACTTGATGAGGCGACGTCAAACGTCGATACAATGACGGAGCAGCGAATACAGCGCGCATTCCTGAAGATGATGGAGGGCAGAACGAGCTTCATAATCGCCCACCGCCTTTCAACAATACGCGAAGCGGACTTGATACTTGTTATGAATCAGGGAAAAATCGTTGAGCAGGGCACGCATAAGGAGCTTTTGGAAAAGAACGGCTTTTATGCAAGTTTATATAACGCGTAAAACAAAAAACACAGGAATAGGAAGTTCCTGTGTTTTTTTGTTGCCTAAGTTCCGCACGCAAAAAGGACGGCTTAAAGCCGCCCTTTTTTGGGTTGTGAAATTATTCTGCTGTAACTGAACCGGTTAATGTTTTAACTGCTATATCATCAATTATAGCTGCCGATACTGAACGAGCAACAAACTGTACGCTGCTTA
>JAFQYK010000434.1 GCA_017406485.1 Clostridia bacterium | reverse complement strand
ATTCCGGGTAACGAACGCTCCATATCGAACGTTATAAATGAGCTGTTTAAAATAGGCTGCGAGGTTGTGTACAGCGCGCTTACGGATGTGCACGTTTCGGGTCACGCCTGCCAGGAGGAACTGAAGCTGATATTGTCTTTGGTAAAACCGAAATTCTTTATTCCCGTTCACGGCGAACACAGACACCTTGTGCTTCATAAGGAGCTTGCCGCAAGCGTCGGCATACCCGAAAGCAACAGCTTTGTCCTTGCAAACGGACACGTGCTGGAGCTTGACCAGAAAACGGCAAAACGCGCAGGAACTGTTCAGGCGGGTAAGATACTCGTTGACGGCCTCGGCGTGGGCGATGTCGGTAATATAGTGCTCCGCGACAGAAAGCATTTGAGTGAGGACGGACTTATCATAGTTGTGGTAACCATTTCGCACGATAATAAGGAAATGATTTCAAAGCCCGATGTCATTTCGCGCGGATTTGTGTATGTCCGCGAGGCGGAAAGCCTTATTGACGGCGTAAGACAGGTTGCCTCTGACAGTGTCGAGAGTTCGCTCCATTCAAGGCGCACCATGGACTGGTCAACGTTGAAGAGCAACCTCAGAACGGCTGTTTCAAGGTACATCTACGAGCAAACCAAACGCTCACCGATGATACTGCCGAGTATAGAGGAAATCTGATTCTGAAAGGAATGATTTATATGTCTATAAAGTCAACAATAGTTATACAAAAGGAAGAAAACTGGTATGTTGCAACAAGCATAGAATCAGGTGTTGCTTCGCAGGGAAAAACAATAGATGAATCAATAGCAAATCTTAAAGAGGCTCTTGAGCTATACTATGAGGATAATGTTCCTGAAACACAGGCTGAACCCGTATTTATAACAACGCTGGAGGTGGCTGTATAATGGGGTCGAAGTATCCTGTGTTGCCACCGGCAAAGATTATAAAAATTCTTGAAAAATACGGATTTAAATTTGTGAGTCAAAAGGCAGTCATATGAAGTACTCGGATGGAAAATATGTCGTTATAATTCCAAATCACGCAGAAATTGCGAAGGGTACTCTTAAAAGTATTCTGACGATGGCACATATAGACTTAGATGATTTTCTGAAAGAATTGTAAACAAAAATTCCGCCCCTATGGGGAATGCTCATAAGACAGTAAAGTTGAAAGGTAGCGATTTTTTCAAAATCACTACCTTTTTTCGTGTCTGTTTCGTGGGCGCTTAGAGCAAAATAAATCGCATAAAACCACGCATTGCGGAATTGGAAGTAGGCGGCTATGTTTAGTTTGCCTACAGATTAACTTTTTCGCCGTTCGTCAGCGGTTTCATACCCTCTAAACTGTTCCATAGATATACCTTTACGTATGAAGCGTTTGTATAGCTTGGTAAATACGACGTTACGCTGTTTGTACTGCTGTCAACGTTGTTTGTTGTCTGTCCTAAAAGCTTGCCGCTGCTATCATATACAGCCGCTACGCATGAAGCGGACTGGGTGAGGTTGGATATGGTTGTTTGTACTTCTATTGCGCCGCTTGTGCGTGCGGCGGTTGTGGAGGTAGTGGGATTTGACTGATAGACAGTAAAATTCTTATAACCGCTATCAGTATATCCGTAACCGTTTAGCGCTTGTATATCCACCTTATATGAACCGGGAGCTATATTCATTGAAAAATAGTTATTGGTTGTTTCACCGCTGTACGACGTCCATGTATTATCTGAATACCTGATAAATATTTTATATCTGTCAGCATTTCCGACTTTATTCCAATAAAAAGTTGTCAGAGTTGAAGCCGTACCCTCATCAATACTTGTTATTACCGGTTTCAACGGCTCCCCGTGCACGGCAAAATCCTTATAACCGCTATCGGTATATCCGTACGTATTCAGTGCTTGTATATCAACCTTGTACGAACCAGGCGCTATATCCATTGAGAAATAGTTGTTGGTTGTTTCACCACTGTATGATGTCCATGTATCGTCCGAATACCTGATAAATATCTTGTATCTGTCAGCGTTGCTGACCTTGTTCCAATAGAAGGTTGTAGGTTTGGAATACGCGCCCTCATCAATACTTGTAATAACAGGCTTGTATGGCGCGTCTCCGTGTACGGTGAAGTTTGTATAATCACTATCCGTGTATCCGTAAGCATTCAAAGCCTGTATATCCACCTTGTATGAACCGGGCTCTATATTCATCGAGAAATAGTTGTTGGTTGTTTCACCGCTGTATGATGTCCATGTATCATCTGAATACCTGATAAATATCTTGTATCTGTCGGCATTGCTGACCTTGTTCCAATAAAAGGTTGTAGGAGTTGAAGACGTACCTTCGTCAATTTTTGTAATTGTAGGCTTGCCCGGCGGATTTTGGTCAACATCAATAATATAAATATATCCCAAAAAGCGATATGAACTACCCATACCAAGAGTGCTATCGTTTAGACTACGGGTTTTGGTCGAAAAATATCCGTTTGTATAGCTCCAACCAGATTCTGAGCAAACAATATAATCTGAGCCAATCTCCTCAACCACAGCAACGTGACCTGTGTCATTGTCGTAATGATCCCAACAAGCTATAGCACCGAGTTTTGGCGTTGAGCCATAAGGATAATAACCATTGTTTTTATTATAGCTATACCAAGCACCTGCGTTGTTTGTGCAAAGATTCGGAAGCGTGCCGAGTAATTCCCAAGCCCTGCCAAACGCATACCACGTACAGTTACCACCGGAATATCCGCTGTTCCAATTTCGTGGAAAACCGTTGCTGACGCCGTATGTACCTGATGCCCAATATTTTGTCTGCGTATCTTCGTAACTCAAACTGTATCTTGGTGTAAAACTTGCCGCTGATGCCTTGATTGTAGGAAATATATTGATTATCATCAATATTGTTAATACAATCCCTATTATAGATTTTTTTCTTCTCATTGCCATTACCTCCAAATCTTTCCAAAAAAAAATGCGTGGCAGAGCCACGCACAAAAACGCAGCTCGTGAATGTTACCACACAATTCAACTTTACACTATTCTACGCGCAAAAAGAGCAGCATTTTTTACTTATCTAAAATGCGCGTAAAAAGATATTTTTATTAAGTTGAATTATGTGGTGATTATATTTTAGCATATATTCATAGATTTGTAAATAACAATTTTTGCAAATGGTACCCATTTGCTGTGCTTGCTACAGTACAAAAATGGAGAATAAAAGAAATAGACACATCACAGAAATTTTCTGCAATGTGCCTTAATTTATTGATTTACTGTTTTATCAGCGTTTCCCCTATGGGCGGAATTTTGTGTTTTAATAATTCTCCGCGTGAACCTTGAAATAGGATTGCGGGTGATTGCACACGGGACAGACTTCGGGAGCCTGCTTGCCTACGTGGATGTGACCGCAGTTGGCGCATTCCCAGATTGTGTCGCCGTCCTTGGAGAACACCAGCCCGCCCTCGATATTTGCCAGAAGCTTTCTGAAGCGTTCCTCATGCATTTTCTCAATCGCCGCTACGCCCTCAAACTGCTTTGCAATATCCTCAAAGCCTTCCTCTCTTGCGACACGCGCAAATTCCGCGTACATATCAGTCCATTCATAGTTTTCACCGTCTGCCGCCATTTTCAGATTTTCCTTTGTATCCGAAACCGCGCCGCCGTTAAGGTGCTTGTACCACAGCTTTGCGTGCTCCTTCTCGTTAGCCGCTGTTTCCTCGAAAATCTGCGCTATCTGAACATAGCCGTCCTTTTTTGCCTTGCTCGCAAAGTATGTGTACTTATTTCTCGCCTCGCTCTCACCCGAAAACGCAGCCTTTAAATTTGCCTCTGTTTTGCTGCCCTTAAGTTCCATAATTAAATCCTCCTTATATTAACAAGGACGAAGATTATCTCCGCCCCTGCATATTTTGTGTTTATATTTAATTTATTATTCAATCGACTCGATAACAGCGAACTTGCCGTCCTTTCTCTCATACACGATGTTCATTTCATCGGTATCCTGGTTTTTGAATACGAAGAAGCTGTGACCAAGGAGCTTCATCTGAAGAATTGCCTCCTCTGTGCTCATAGGCTTAACTATAAAGCGCTTTGTCTTAACAATCTCAAATTCGCTTGTTTCCTCGCCCTCGGTGTAGGTTCCACCGGCGATAAGGTGATTGTCCGAAACAGCCTCACGCTTGATTTTCTTTTCAAGACGGGTCTTGTTCTTTCTAATCTGTCTTTCGATAACGTCTACAATGCCGTCAATCGCAGCGAGGATTTCCTTATCCGATTTTTCTGCTCTGTAAATCATACCTCCCGCGTAAATGGTAGCTTCGATGTAATCATTTTCCTTTATGGTGCCGATTACAACCCTTGCCTTAGTCTCGTCCTTAAAGAATTTGTCGAGCTTAGAGAGTTTTTTCTCAACATAATCTTTAATCTTGTCCGTGACATCGTAACGTCTGCCGATAATATCAAACTTCATAACAAATCAGTCCTTTCGTTTCGCCCGGTTTTAATGTAAAAATTTAAGCCATCGGGCACTTTTACAGGGAAATAATCCCCTGATAATATATATTTACCCATATTTTACACGTTCAAACATTTTTTTTGGAAATATATATCGAATAAACTATTGAAAATAACATCAAAAAATGTTACAATAAAGCTAATATACATACGGAGGTAGGAAAATGCAGAATGAAACGGTAATCGTGCTTGACTTCGGCGGACAGTACAACCAGCTTATCGCGCGCCGTGTGCGTGAGTGCAACGTGTACTGCGAGGTTTTGTCATATAAAAATGATATTGAAAAGATAAAGGAGAAAAATCCTGTCGGTATTATCTTCACAGGCGGCCCGAACAGTGTCTATGACCCTGAGTCGCCGCACTATGACAAGGCAATTTTTGAGCTTGGCGTACCGGTTTTGGGTATTTGCTATGGCTCACAGCTTATCGCATATTCATTGGGAGGTCACGTTGACACCGCGCCGGTAAGCGAATACGGCAAGACGGAGATTGAGGTTAAGGAAAGTAAGCTGTTTAAGGATGTCAATAAAAAAACAGTATGCTGGATGAGCCATACTGATTACGTGGACAAGGTTCCCGACGGCTTTACAGTAACGGCAACCTCCAACGCCTGCCCCGTAGCGGCATATGAGAATGCAGACAAGAAGATTTACGCCGTTCAGTTCCATCCGGAAGTAAATCATACCGTAGAAGGACAAAAAATGCTCCGTAACTTTTTATTTGAGGTTTGCGGATGCAAGGGCGACTGGGTAATGAGCGACTTTGCGAAGAAGTCAATCGAAGCGCTCCGCGCAAAGATTGGTGACGGTAAGGTGTTATGCGCGCTGTCCGGAGGTGTTGACAGCTCGGTTGCGGCGGTAATGCTGCATAAGGCTGTCGGTAAGCAGCTTACGTGCGTGTTCGTGGACAACGGACTTCTCAGAAAGAACGAGGGCGACGAGGTTGAGAGCCTTTTCAGGAACCAGTTTGACATAAACCTTATAAGAGCAAATGCACAGGATAGATTTTTAGGTAAACTTGCAGGCGTAACAGAACCGGAGAAAAAGAGAAAGATAATAGGCGAGGAATTTACTCGCGTATTTGAGGCCGAGGCGAAGAAAATCGGCAGAGTGGATTTTCTTGTACAGGGTACGATATATCCGGATGTTATAGAGAGCGGTGCAGGTGACGCGGCGGTTATAAAGAGCCACCACAACGTTGGCGGACTGCCGGAGCACGTTGATTTTAAGGAAATAGTCGAGCCCCTTAGAGATTTGTTTAAGGATGAGGTTCGCCGGCTTGGTATAGAGCTTGGCTTGCCGGAGAAATTTGTATGGCGTCAGCCGTTCCCCGGACCGGGTCTTGCGGTACGCGTAATAGGGGAGATAACCGAGGGTAAGCTTGAAATTCTCCGTGACGCGGACGCAATCTTCCGTGAGGAAGTTGCCGCTGCAGGACTTGACCGCAGCATTAACCAGTATTTCGCGGTTATCACTGATATGAAAAGCGTTGGGGTAATGGGCGACTTCCGTACATACGATTATACTCTCGCGCTGCGCGCGGTAACAACAACGGACTTTATGACCGCTGATTGGGCGAGAATACCGTTTGAGGTGCTGGAAAAAGTTTCAAACCGCATAGTAAACGAGGTAAAACACGTAAACCGCCTCGTCTATGATATAACATCAAAACCACCCGCAACTATCGAGTGGGAGTAATATCAAATACCAAACAAACCGCATAGGTAAGCCATTTGCGAAACAGTGATACTGTAAATGGCAACAGTTTGGCAACATTTGATAAACTTGAATTATTCCATAGATAAAGAGCTAACCGATTTTCTGTAAATCGGTTAGCTCTTTTTGTGTTTCGGAGTTTTAATTGTCGGCGCTGTTCTTATCTGCTCTCAGCCTGTCAAGCTCAGCTTTGGAACGCTCTGCTTCCATTTTGGGATATGTGTATCTCCATTGGTCATAATCCTCTTTAGAGATTTCGCCGTTCTGGAGCTTTTCATATTCCTTATACCAAGCGTTAAACCTGTCGAGCATAGTCAAATATTCGCTGCCGTTGGTTTTATCAAGGCGCAGACACACCTCATCATCAATGCAACCGATTTTAAGACCGTACAAATCCTCTAACGCAAAAAGCGAGTGCATTACGCCGATATAGCTTT
>JAFQYK010000433.1 GCA_017406485.1 Clostridia bacterium | reverse complement strand
TTTTAATATCCTCCAATTTTGTATTTTTATTGTAACTGGCAGGTCACAATTTTATTATACAAAATTGGAGTTATTTTGTCATTCTCATCGGCATTAGCCTTTATTGAACCACGCGACTATCGCGTGGTTTTCTTTATACAACACAAAAAAAGCCCGAAAGGGCTTTTTTGTTTGTTTTTATCTTATTATTGCACCCGCTCCCGCAGCTTCGTCAGACGCTTTTTCATTCATATACGGCGCACAAGGGTTTTGCACCGGCTGCCGAATTCCACGCGTAAATTCTGTATTTGCCGCCTGCGGGCACGGTTACGTTTGTGAAGCTTACCGCGCCGCTTGCATTCTTTATATCCACGCTTTTTAGCCTTGCTCCGTCATACACGGCGAGAATAAGCTGCGCGCTGCCTGTGTAATTTTTAAGCTCCGCGGTTACGGTCGCACCGCTTTTTGACGCGTCAATATATACGTCTGTACTCGGAATTGCTGTCGGTGTAGGAGTTGGACTTGGCGCAGGGCTCGGCGTCGGCGTGGGAGTTGGGGTTGGTGTCGGTGTAGGCGTGGGAGTTGGGGTTGGCATAGGGCTCGGTGTCGGTGTAGGGCTCGGTGTCGGTGTAGGGCTCGGTGTCGGTGTAGGGCTCGGTGTCGCAGTATTCTCAAATGTAAGTTCAAGCTTCGGAGCTTCCGCGTCCGTTCCGGTGTATTCCTTCGCGGCAATAACCTGTTCCCTTGCCGTACCCGTCCAAAGTGTAAAAGTATAAATATTGTCACTGTCTGCCGCTACAGCATCAGTAACATCAAAGGCGATCTGTGTGTAGCTTGTGTTATATTTGGGCGATAGTTCAAGACCAAGCGAAGAAAACGGCGTTCCGGTGCCTCTTATTATAAAATCATCTTTTGTTGCCGTTCCTTCACTCCATCCATCATCCGAGCAATAATCCAGATGCAGAGTGGAATTCGCTGATTTGTCATTTTCCGTAAATTTATCATACAGATACAGTTTAGCCGAAATCAATTCTCTGCCCGCATATGCTGAGGCATCAAAACGTATAAGACCAAGTCCCAAAGCATTTTTAAGACCAGGAGTTTTGTCACCGTACATAGCCTGAGCCTGATTTATTTTCAGTTCACCATCCGCTCCGTGTGCCGAAGCTGCATCGTTATATATGATATAAGTATCGGCGTCAGAGGTCAGAACAACACTATCCAGTTCCGACGGCGATAATGTAGGAGCAGCAGTCGGTGTTACTGTACTTTCGGGATACTCGAGCGAGGTATACGATGTCGCCGGTGCAAGGTAATTCAAAGCCGTGCTTCCGCTTTTCGCAAGCGAGGCGGTGCCTATATAGTAGCTTGGGTGCGGCGGCTGATTGTATCCGACGTTCTGCCACGCAACGGCACAGCGGTATTGACTGTCGTGCATAAGCGTGGTAAGGCGGTAGGTTGTCGGAATTGTTGACATATAAATCCTCACGCCCGTACCGTCCCACAAACGGTAAATAATTTCCTCGCGCCAATCGCCGAATATATCCGCCGACAGCGCAGGCGTCGCCTTTGTACTGTTATTTGCCGAGACATCCGGGAAGGTTGAAGCGTTTCTTGCGTAGTAAATTCTTGTCGTACCGCCCGAAACGGTGTATTTTGCAAGCTTTGTATCGTCAAGAAGCTCGCGGCTTAAATCGCCGTCCCAATATACCGCAAAATTCATAAAGTTACTGTTTGAGGACGGAATAGTCCCCACCGCCTCGCCGGATTGATTGAATATACTGCCCGAAGCGGTAGACCAAAACAGCGCAAGGCTGCCGCTTGACTTGGCGTATGTATCATCGACATTTGTCATTATGCCTCTGCCTATATCACCTACAGCGCTCTGCAGCATAATATCCTCAGTACCGGAGGAAGCGGACGCATTATAGCGTTTTATATCCACGGCGTAATCAACAGCTTCTTCGCTGCCCTTTCCCGCCTCGTGTACAAAGAAAATTTCCTGCTTGCCGTCATTGTCAAAATCGGAAACGTGCTCGGCGTCACCGTGACCGCGCCCGTCATACATAAGAACCGTTCCGTCGTTGTCAAGCACTGCCGAGCCGAATATAAGCTCATCGCAGCCGTCATTGTCAACGTCCGCGACTGATACGCTGTGCGCGCCCTGTCCGTATAACGTTTTGCCCGACTGCGTTTTTGTTGAGCCGTTTGCGTACACAACCGTACAGGTGGACGGATTGTTTTTTGAAAGCCATTGAAGCGTTAAATTACTGCCGTCCCAGCTATATGCTGCCGCGTATGCGTGTGTGTAGTATCCGCGCGTAAAAACAGCGCTCGGCCGTATACCGTCAAGGTATGCAACACCGGCAAGATAGCGTTCGCAGCGGTTTCCGTAAGTGTCGCCCCAGCCCGTTGTTGCGTTATTTGTATGAGGCATAATACTTCTCGGCGGGCTATAGTCCACAGTTTTCATTGCCGCGCCCGTTTCTCCGTTAAAAACCGTCAGATACTCGGGGCCGCTTAGAATCGTACCCGACGTGCTCCGGTAATCCTTACTGCTGTCTCCTATATAATTGCCCGTTCCGTCCATGGTACCGTCAGCGGTTTTTACCATCATTTCAGCTTTGCCGTCACAGTCAAAATCATAAACGAGAAATTGCGTGTAATGCGCGCCGGCACGGATATTCTTTCCCAAATCAATCCGCCACAGACGCGTACCGTCTGTTTCATACGCGTCTATATATACGTTGCCTGTATAACCCGTTGCGGAGTTGTCCTTAGCATTTGACGGATCCCATTTTACTATAAATTCATACTCTCCGTCGCCGTCAAGGTCGCCCACACTCATATCTCCGGCAGTATATGTATATTCTTCGCCGTCAGGTGTTGTGCCGCTGTCGGGAGCTGTAAAAGGAATATCCTTATATGCGACGGAGTTTGAAAAGCCGCCGTTTGAATACTCCACATTGGTTGTCATAGGCGTGACGGCTTTCTGTCCGCTTGTTGCTTCGCCCTTGGGAACAACTATATACTGACTTGCCTCTGTTCCGCCCGCGTCGGTGTAGCAGGTCGCGTCGTGAACGCCTGTTGTATGGATTTTCACATTGTTTCTGTAAATATCAAACGCCTGGTCTGAAAGGCTTTCCGTTCCCAAAAGACGCCATGACAAATAAACCCCGCCCGACACCTTTGCAGCGATAAGTCCGCGGTCAAGTTTTTCCATTATGCGCGGTGTTGCTTCGTCCGCGACGCTGTTTACAGGCGCCGCAAAAGGAACAATCATAGCTCCCGCCAGGATATAACATAATAGTTTCTTTATCATAATAATCCCTTCCGTTACGCGATTATAAATATTTACCAAAATAATACTTTGATTCTATCACAATTCAGTCAATGTGTCAATCAAAATAAACGCAAAAACTTACCATAAACCGCATTTTTCTCTGCGTGTGCGGATTTAATATTGATTTGTGAAATAATGTGTGATATAATTTCATAAAGTTTCATATGAAAGGAAGATAGTATATGAACATAACGGAATTTGCGAAATATGCCGGCGTTTCCAAAGCGGCGGTGAGCCGGTATTTTAACAACGGATATTTAAGCGAGGATAAACGCGCGGCTATTGAAAGAGCGATTAAAGAAACAGGCTATGCC
>JAFQYK010000432.1 GCA_017406485.1 Clostridia bacterium | reverse complement strand
GGTCGAGATTGCGACGTTTGACTTCTATTTAAAGGACGCGTCTCTCGCGGATATGCTGACGGTTGACACGTTCAGTATTGAGCCGTGGCAGGACATCAAGGCGGCTCGTGACTGGGCGGCGGCAGGTAAGGCGGCGAATTCAAGCTTTGACCCGAAATTCTGGGAGTACTGGCGCGTCTGCGACAGCGACAACGTGCGCTCGAACCTCAAGGAGGGCAGAATTGACGCGACGAAGTCGGTCGTAAACGGCGTTGAGACGAACGGATTTTTCCAGGCGGCCGTTAACGGCGCGATAGGCGACGATAACCCGTCCTCGTTCTACGACGTTATGACCGATTTGCGCTATGGCTTCCAGATTAAAAACAGCGTTATCCGCTTCCACGTTACCGACCTTTACAGCGGCGACGAGGTTGAGGATGCGAAGATTAAGCTGTTCGACGATACTGCAACAAAGCTTTTGCAGTCGAAGAATACATCATATACCGGCCGTGCAAACTTTACGGTAAATACCGCGAACAAGTCGGATCCGAAGTTTGCATATGAGGTTACAAAGCCCGGCTATTGGCCTGTTCCGGTGACGCTTCTGGACAGAGACCGCCCGTTCGTTAAGACGACGACAGGTAAGGCGACAGAGGTTGAGGTGGAGCTCGATAAGAGGGTATTCCATTTGCCGGTTGTTGCGCCTGAGAACAACGCACAGCTCAGTATTATCGGCGCGGCCGATTTGGGCGGCGAGAAGTACGCGTATAACGGACGCGATTACCATTTCAGAATTAAGGGCGCGAAGGGCTATCGTATTACGAAGTACCCGAACTGGGCGTACGTTTCTATAGGTGATGATAACGCCGGTGATACGAAGGTTGTAAGATATGCCATTCAGCCGGATAAGTACGGCGTGTTCACCGTTCCGGCGGAGCTGTTAAATCAGGATTCGCTCACGAAGGAGTATATGGATAAGCTCGCCGCAGGTGATGCGGAGAATAATATCGCTCCCGACCCGTACTATGAGAACGCGAAGGAGCAGCCCGAGGATGACGGCTACAGAAGCTATAACGTGGTTGTTCAGTTCGACCAGTTCGAGGTTTTGGAGCTTGATTATATCGTCGAGGGTATGACAGGTGCGCATGGTCAGGTTTCGTATAATAAGGCGACCAAGGATTATACGGACGGCCTTATGCCGATTGAACCGTCAGCTTATGTTGAGGACACGCTCGATACCTATATTAAGGTTAAGACGCAAAAGTCCGTAAAGGATCCGTTAGACCCCGATACAACCGTAACTCCGGCTGACCACAAGACCGGTACGTTCACGTTTAAGGCGGACGACGGATATATGGTTGAAAGAGTGTACATAAACGGCCTGCAGACCGATATTTATGACGATTTGACAACGTTCAGCTATACGTTCGGTGTGGTTGATATGGATTGCAGCATTATCGTTATGTTCTGGGACGGCAAAACGCCGTCAACCGACACGATTTTGACGCTTGTTGTCGGTGATTACGGCTTCGCGGATGTTACAAGCCCTGTTGAGGAAACAGGCGAGAACGCGTTGATGTGTACACGGCGTACGTATCTGAACCCGACCCAAAAGCTCGAATTCACAACGCGCGCGTTCAGTGAGGGCCACGAGCTGTATATGGTTGAAAAGGAAATTGAGGGCGAGAAGCGTGTGGATATTACCGAAAGAAATGATGGCGGTAAATATTCAATCTCGCCGGTTGAAGCGAAGAATGTTATTACGTATGTTACGTTCAAGAACAAGCTGGCTGAGATTACACCGTCGCTGTTCGTGAAGTCGTACGTACACAGCGGACAGGGTGTTGCCGATCCGGCGGGTATATTGATTTATAACATTTATGACAGTGTTGAGATTGATTTGATTGCCGACTCGGAGAACGCTTGGCTGGCACGCGGCGTGATGATTTCGCCTTATGAGGATTTGGACGATACGTCTGAGTTCGAGTTTGAGGAGAAATTGCCGGAGAATACGTATAGGTACGAGTCGCTGACGGATAGTATCGCGATTGGTTCCGTGTTTATGGAAAAGGCGTATCCGATTGACGGATATATAGACCTTGGCCAGAAGTCGGATGTTACAAAGGGCGCACCGCTCCGTGGCGCGGTTGTTAAGTTCGTAAGGCTTGATAAGCTCAGTGACGGTACGTATGTTGAAAGGGCAAAGCAGGTTCCGTTTATGACCGACAGCTCGAATTTGAACAGAAGAAATTCAAAGTTTGAAACAGAGCTTCCGGCAGGTATGTGGAATGTGTACGTTATGAAGCAGGGTTATGTGACATATAAAATAACCAACTTCAAAATGATAGTTCCCGATAGAGATACAGATGTCCGCCACTTCGGACACAACGGTTCGGTACAGCAGGTGGTTGTGCCGCTGATTGGCTCGACACGTTCGGGCGAGTCGGTTACGCTTGAGGACGCGGCAGACGTTAAGAGCGGTATGCGCGGTAATGTGACATCGGCCGTCAAGGAGATGACCGACGTTGATAACAACAACAGCGTTGACTATGTCGATTTGGCGTATGTTTGGAAGAACTACAATAAGTTTATGTTTGAGCAGGAGTACAGCGATTTTGCCGCAAACGGCAGCAAGGATATTGTGGCGATGACAACGCCTGAGGCTCCGTGATGAGGAATGTGTGATGAAGCTGCGTAGAATATTATGTTTGGTATTGTCCGTGTGTGTGGTGCTTGGTGCGCTTGTCGTGCCGAGCGTCCGCGCGGATGCTACTGCGTCGTATTTCGTGCGCGGCGAGGTAAAGGGCGGTACGTTTATCGCGCACGTG
>JAFQYK010000051.1 GCA_017406485.1 Clostridia bacterium | reverse complement strand
TGCGTTTCCTATCGCAAGCTGGCTGTTGCCGAGACTGCTGCCGGTGGGGGCGGTGAACAGTATGTCCGCGCCGATATACACCCTTCTGCCTGACACATCAATCGCGTTTGCGAGATTTGTATATGCGCCGGTCGTGCCGGATGTGGTGGTGAATTTCAGATACTTGCTGTCGCCTGTTTCAACAGATATGGTTGAGGAAGCTGTCGGCTTTGTCCACGCCGATGTATCGTAGCTGCCCTCGAAATCCTCCTTGTATTCATAAATCGGTACGCCGTCATTGTCAGGGGTGATGTTTATAACAGTCGTGCGTGTTTCGTTTATTGGCTGTTCGCCGTCTATGCCGACTCTGATGTTGTATAAGCCCTCGCCGTTAAACGGTATGTTCTTATACAGCTTATCCGTTATGTCGCCGCCGTAGAAATACTTGATGTCCTCCGCTGTTATTTCGTCCGTTATCTGTTCGTCGGAAATTATTATCGCGGACTTTTTACCTGTGTAGGAGGTGAGGTCGGAGCTTATTCTCATATTCGTGCTTTCCGCCTCGGTAACGATTTCTCCGTAATTCTTATACGGTGCGATTACCTGCATATTTGTGAAGCTGTCTATAACCGTTATCCGGTAGTTTGCGGCTGACGCGTCTATTGTAAGCTGCGCCTGCGCAGTGCCGTTTGAGAAAGTTATATCGTCAAAATCACATGCGGTCATTTTGCCCTCGTTATCGTACACGCTTACTACTATGGTGGCGCTGTTAAGGCTTTCGTCAAGCTGATATACCGGCACTGTGAGTGCGCCGCTGTTGTTTGTTACGTCGCCCATAACAGCCTTGGGTTCAAAGGTTTTTGTTATGCCTGTTTCATCCTTTGGTGTATCAGCTGTTGTTTCGGGAACTGTTATTTCATTGTTATATGTCGTATTGTAGCTTTCGGGTGCGCCAAAGAATGAATACGGCACATCACCCTTTACAAGCACGATTTTATCTATTACCATTCCCGAGGAAACATTGTATAGCTTCAGCGTATGCTTGCCCGCTGTGCTTACGGTTACGGTTGTTTTAAGCACCTCGCTGTTTTTGAGCACATTGTTCGCCCACGCGTTTGTCTTAGTGCGCGTCGCGCTGCTCGACGACGGATACGCGTTCGTACCGCCTATCGCTACAGGGTTACCGCCGTCAAGACCTATACCTATGCGGCATGTTCCGCGCTCGTTTAGCGTCGGCATACGATAGATATTTACATTATATGTGCCTGTGTTTTCAAAATAAATATCATATTGTGCAACGGCTGACTTTGAAAGCATTTCATCAGCGGTGTTTGTAACATCGTCTGAAAGGTTCGGGTAAATTTTCAAACTGTCGCCGCTTCTTCCGAAGTCCTTTTCAACCTGCCATTTGTAAATGCCGTTATCGGTAAGCGAGGTGTAATGCTCCGCTTCAACCGATACCGTTCCGTCTGCTTCAATATATGTCTTTTCATCCGATATATCAGCCGGATTTGATATACTGACATCTATTGTTTCTGTCTTAACTGTGTTTTCTCCAAGCTTCTCGGATATTGTAATTGTTCCCGATGCTGCGCCGCTTGTCGCCTTGGAAGCGTCAAGCGTTACATACACTCTCTCGCCTGAATAAACCGTACCGCTTGTCTTGCTGAGTGTGATTGCGGGGTTGTTGGTTGTTATCTCGTAGTCAAACGAGCCGTAGCCTGTGTTTGAAATGTCAATGTACTTTGCGTATGAATCGTATTTGGAAAGCGATATTTCCGTTTCGGAAACAGCCATATCTGTGTAATCAAGCTCCGTTTTTGTCGGCGGATTTAACGCTGTGGTTAGTCTTGCATCGCAGCTACTAAAGTGTGACGGATTTATTACCATCATTTTATTCCATTTACCGTTAAGCATTGTGTTATAGGTAGCTGTGTCGTCCTCTATCTGCTTTGCCGCCGCGTTTGCCTCGTCCGCGTATTTGTTTATCGCGCCGCCTCTTCCCTGCTCGTTGTATAATGTCGCATGGGCTGACTGTACAAAGTC
>JAFQYK010000431.1 GCA_017406485.1 Clostridia bacterium | reverse complement strand
GTTTACCGACGCATATTCAAAGTTCGGATAAACCTCCGCCGCAATCTTGTTATCCTTGCCGTAAACAAGAATATCGGCAATAAGAAGCTCACCGTCAAAAATATTCTCAATCGCTTCCGGTGATACATTCTCACCGTTCTCAAATATGATGAGATTCTTTTTGCGGCCTGTCAAGAATACAAAGCCGTCCTCGTCTATGTAACCGAGGTCGCCTGTTCTTAAATACCCGTCCTCTGTGAACGCTTCCTTTGTCTGTTCCTCGTCCTTGTAGTAACCGAGCATAACGGACGGGCTCTTAACCTGAATTTCACCGTCCTGTATGCGAATATCGCAGCCGCGTACCGGTACGCCGACAGACGCAACCTTTTCGGGACGGTTGTAATCGGGTACGCAGATTTTAGGCGAACATTCAGACATACCGTAGCCCTGACCTATTCTTATGCCAATATCAAGGAACTTCTGCGCAAGGTCGGGCGCAAGGTAGCCGCCGCCTGTGCCTATGCGGTAAAGGCTTTTACCCCATACCATTTCCTTCAGCTCGTCAAGCGAAGCGTCCGCGTTCTGCTTCTTTGTTATATTGAAACGGTTTATAAGCGCCTTGACCATCATCGGCACCATTCTGATAAAGGTCGGCTCAAAAAGCAATATAGAGTGCATCATCTTACGAAGGTCGCGGCAGAGGCAGACCGTCATACCGTAGCGCACCGACATAAATATATCGTTGTTTATACAGAAAATATGATGTATCGGAAGCACGTTTAACAGAACCTCCTCGTAAGGCGGTATAACGTCACCGGCTTCATCGGCGGAAAACGCGTTATCTATCTCGTTCGCGTGCGAGAGCATAACACCCTTTGCATTGCCTGTTGTACCGGAGGTGAAGATGATAAGAGCGCATTCCCCGGGGTTGATTTCGGGCAGCGGCGTATCCTTTTCCGGCTCGCTTAAAATTGCCGCAACCGTGTCCGAGCCTTTAACGTCCTGCAGGCAGATAAACTTCTTTATCGTCTTGCAGTGCTCCATTATATATGTAACCTGTGAACGAAATTCCCAATCGTAGAACAGAACGTCGGTATCAGCCTTTGCAAGATTTTTGACCATATTCTCGTTTGAAAGCTGAATATCAAGAGGAATAACAAGACCGTTGCCGCCCAATACGCCGAACATAGTGGCTATGTACTCATAGCCCGTTCTGCCGAGGATTGCGGTGCGAAGTCTGTGACCTGCCGCCGCTCCCTCGCCCGCCGCCCAATGGGCAATTTTAAGACTGTCCGCGTATGTTTCCCTGTAGCTTTTCTCAATTTCTATATAGTTTTCCTCATAGCGAAGGAAAATTTTGTCGCCAAATGTCTGTGCCGCGCGTTTAAGCAGTTCAAAGAGGTCTTTTACGTCCTGTTGTCTGATTTCCGGATACATAATCACAAATCCTTTCTAAACAAAATATATTTCGTAGTGCGAATGTTTCTTACTGCGAAATATATTACCATAAAAAAAATCATAATGCAATAGCAAAATGATTTTTTGTCTAAAATATTTATTATTTTTCTTCCTGCTGCCTGAAACTTATCACTTTTTTCAATAGCCTTATTAACTCCTCTGTGTCGTTCTTACCTAAAAAGTCATAAAGTCCCCGGTACTCGGCTCGGATTTCATCGCGTTTGGCCGCAACGGTTGCTATACCCTCACCCGTTATCTTAACACGCACAATGCGCCTGTCGCGCTCGTCGCGTTCACGTATTATAAGCCCCTTTTTTTCAAGGCTGTTTAATATATCCGCCATTCTTCCCGGTACAACACCCAAAGCCTGCCTTATTTCCGTTGCGCCGGCGTTGTTCTTCACCTGTACAAGGTAGCGCAAAACGCCGTACTCGCCGCGCAGGCTGTTTACTATTTCTGTGCTTTGCTTGCTATTAAGCATCTCACCGAGAAGATTATACAGCTCCTCGGAAAGCTCCTCTATATTCATTCAGTATCACCCCAATGTTATTCATAGGGTATTGTAATATCTTTTTTGCGTTTTGTCAATAAATATGACGGCAAAAAACATACAAAATCATTGTGTTTCTCCAAGTTGTATGTTATAATAGTAATATTATGATAATCAGGCTGTGGAGGTGGGATTACTATGTTCTATGAACCTACGGAAAAGGAAACAAACCTGCTGCCGCTCGTTGTACAACTGGTGGACGACCACGACCAGGAGGAGAAAATACGCGTATCGGGGCTGGGCGCACACGGTCAGGTTTCTCTTTGCGAAAGCGGCGAGGGGATATTCACGGACACTAACGGACGCACGTATGAAATTAAGGAAGGCGATATTTTTTTCTTTGCGCCCGAAAATCCTCATTCATACAAACCGGTAAAAAAGCCGTGGATGGTAAAATATATTGTGTTTACCGGAATTTCATTAAGCGATATTTTCCGCAATTTAACTCTCCCCGGAAGCGGCGCGTGTCTTACGGAAAACGGCGATTTAAGCAGCGCGAAATTACTTTTTAATGATATATTTGAAGTTTACCGCAGCGGACGCAAATCACGTCACGTCACTGCGTCGGCATACCTTTACAGTCTGCTTGTTGCACTGTCCAAGCACAGAAGCTCGGAAAACCGCGAACGCGACGATATAATCCGCCGCCTTATGCCCGCGCTTCAGTACATTAACGCGAATTTTGATGACAAGCTGCTCTCCTCTGAGCTTATAGCCGAAAATGCAGGTATGTCACACGCTCATATGTGCCGTCTTTTCAAAAGCGCGTTCGATATAAGCCCGCACGACTACATAATATACAAGCGCATAACTAATTCAAAGCACCTTCTTCAGGCGCGAAAGGACTTGAATGTACAGACTATTTCAGATATGTGCGGCTTTAACTCGCCGGGTTATTTTATAAAGGTGTTTAAGGCAAAAACCGGCCTTACACCTACCCAGTACCGCGCCAAGAACGCGTATATGTTTTAGGGGGTGACGGTATGATATACAAAAATATAGGCGGACACAATATTATGTCACTCGCGGACACATCGGAGAACACCATAGAGAATAAGCTCTATATGCGCGGCTTTGCGTATCATCAGTTTTTGCAGGTAGACAGCTACGGCTACGCAATTTCCTTTGGCAAGCCCGAAACGGCATTTACGCCGGGTGATGTTATTTATGTTGCATCAGGACACGATTTCGGGCTCAGATGTGATGGTGAAATGCATATTAAGTATATTGCGTTTTCAAGCAAACACATCCGCCCCCTGCTCCACTACTGCCGCTTCGAGGAGTTCCGTGTCACAACACCGCTGCAAAAGGACAGGGTAAACAGCGCGATCAATAAAATTTTTGAAGTCGGCGAAAGAACCGACAACGCCAGATATGTTGACGCCTCTGAAGCGCTTTACACTCTTGTGTGTCTTTTGGGCGAAGCTAATATTGAAAATGACAACTATACCTTTGACAAGAAAAGCCTTATAATACATCCCGTCTATGACTTTATGCACGCAAACTATCGAAGCCCTGTGTTGCCGTATGAAGAACTTCTCGCCTCTCTCGGAATGACAAGGGAGGAATTGGACGAACTGTTCCTCGATGTGTTCACTATGACGGCTGATGAATTTTTTAAACATATGCGTATGCAGGACTCTGAGCACGAGCTGCTTTTCAACCGTCATTTCGGTGTCGGATATGCGGCGAAGATGATGGGCTACGATAATGAGGATATGTTCAGATTGGACTTTTATAACGAATTTAAAATGACCCCCGAAGAATTTATACATCTATATGTTTGAAACTATACTAAATATGTGCGTTTTTGGAACGCACATATTTTTTTGTGTTTTCCGGCAATGGTAAAAATCTAACATTGATGATAAGTAATTGGAATTTACAAAGGTATTTTTTTGTGCTACGCTATATATGGTTAAATTTTCGGAAAATTTTGAGGAGGGATTATCCATGAAGAAAAAGTTGATTGCAATGGCGCTATCACTTTCTATGCTTGGCGCAACGGTTCCCGTTATGCAGCAAGCGGCTTCCGCCGCAAACCCGGTTCTTGCTTTCCCCGGCGCTGAAGGCGCGGGCAGATATGCATCGGGCGGCAGAGGCGGCAGCGTAGTACACGTAACAAACCTCAACGACAGCGGCGCAGGTTCGTTCCGTGATGCAGTTTCACACTCAAACAGAATTGTAGTTTTCGATGTCGGCGGTACTATTAACCTCAAGTCCGACGTCAGCGTTATGGGCAACGTTACCATTGCGGGACAGACTGCTCCGGGCGGCGGCGGTATCACGCTCAAGGGCGGCAAGATAGGTATGGCAGGCGACAACATTATCATTCGTTATGTAAGCTCACGCCCCGGAGAAAACGGTCAGAGCGAATGTGACGCGTGGGGCGGCAGCAAGGGTTCAAACTCTATGATTGACCACTGCTCCATAGGCTGGGCGAATGATGAGCAGTTCGGCCTTTACGCAAGCCAGAACCAGACAGTGCAGTATTCTTTGATAGGTCCCTCCAACTGTATTTCATATCACTCAAAGGGCTGCCACGGCTTTGGTATTATGATGGGTGCAAAGAACAACACCTGGCACCACAATATGATAGCTCACAACATTTCACGTAATTTCCGCGGCAAGATGTCAGGCGCACTCGATTACGTAAATAACGTAATATATGACTGGGGTTACCAGACAGCGTACGGTACATTCGGTCAGGTTAACTATGTGGGTAACTACTTCAAGCAGGGTCCGTCAACAAGAGGCGGATACAGATACATAAGCATTTCAAGCGGCTCATATCCCGAAAAGTACAGATTTTACCTGACGGGCAACAAGATGGTAAATTCAAACGGCACGGATTATAACTGGAATTTGAACTCAAACAACTGGTCAGGCGTTGACTACGGCACAAGCGGTCTTAACCAGGGTACCTTCCAGCTTAACTCGCCGCTTAAGATAAGCGACGTTACAGGCGCTGACGCTTCAATCGTAAGAAAGGCTCAGTCAGCAGACGCAGCATTCCAGACGGTTCTTTCATACGCAGGCGCAGGTATAAGCGCAAATCAGCGTCCCAGAATTGACAAGCAGGTTATGGATGAGGCGCGCTATGGTACAGGTAACCTTACAGGCGGCCGCGACTTCTCAACAGTCGGCTCAAACAAGGAGCTTTCAGACGCTATTTCAAAATATAATATTAAGCACGCTGACTACAATTCATACTATCCGGCGGCAATAACGAAAAAGTCAATTGTTGACAGCGATAATGACGGTATGCCGGATGACTGGGAGAGAAAAAGAGGTCTTAACCCGAACGCATACGATGCAAACGGCGACTATTTAGGTCAGGGCTACAATAATATCGAATATTACATAAACGACCTCACAGTAAACTCATTCCCGTCAGGGACTGTAAAAATAAGCGCGGAAAGATCAGCTCCGGTTGCAACACCGACTCCGAAGCCGACTCCGAAGCCTGTAAATATGTATAATTTCGACTTTGGTGACGGAGACGTTCAGCAGAACTATACAGCCGTAAGATCAAACACAGCTTATTCCAAGACACTTGGCTACGGCTTCACAGGCTCGCAGGGCGGAATGTCACGCGGCCCCGGCAGCGTACCAAAGGGCTATGACAACCTGTACGCAGATCAGGTTGAGGGCAATACAACGTTTAAATCAAACCTTCCCAACGGTTCATATTATGTGCGCGTCCGCTACGGAAGCTGGAACGACGGCTTCGGCACACGCTTCAATGTTGAGGGCAACGACTCCGGTCCTCTCGCTTCAACAAGCGCGGCTGAATATGTAACCAAGGTATGGATCGCAGACGGAACTCTTGACGTTACAATTTCGGCAGGTAACAAGAAATATGGCGGTTATATAAGCGGTATTGACATTATCCCGTCAACTCCGTCACAGTATAAATTCGACTTCGGTAACGGCGCTGTTCAGTCAGGCTTTACTCAGGTCAAGGCAGATACAAGGTATTCCTACTCAACAGGCTACGGCTGGGACGGCGCGCTTCCCGAAGCAATGGAGCGAGGCGCAAATAATGTCGGCAATGGACTTAACAATCTCTACGCTGACCAGATTTCCGGCACAGCGAAGTTCAGATCTGATTTACCGAACGGAGCTTACGAAATCAAAATTCACTATGGCTCGTGGAACAATGCTTTCGGAACAAGATATATAGTTGAAGGCGTTGACAGCGGCAATCTTGCTTCGACAAACGCGGCTACATATGTTACAAAGGTTATGGTAAATGACGGTGTTCTTGATATAGAAATGCAAAAGGGCGGCGCAAGCTTTGGAGGTTATATAAGCGGTCTTGAAATTGCCAAGACAACCATGCCGACTCCTACCCCGAAGCCGACTCCTACCCCGACACCAAAACCGACACCCACTCCGACGCCGACTCCGACACCTGTTCCGGCGCTCAGCACAGATATTGCTGACGGCGTTTACTACATAAAGAACGTAAACAGCGGCCTCTATCTTGACGTTGCTGACGGCAGCGGCAACAACGGCGCAAACATTCAGCAGCACTCCTTTAACGGCTCCACAGCGCAGCAGTTTAAGGTTCAGAAAACAAACGATGGTTATTACCTGTTCCTCACAGGCTGCTCTGATTATTCGCAGGCGATTGACGTTACAGGCTGGAGCGTCGAGGACGGCACGAACATTGACACCTGGTCAAAGGCGGGCGGCAAAAATCAGCAGTTCGGTTTAAGAAAAGAAGCTAACGGCGCGTATGCAATTCTCACGCGCGTGACAGACTGCAAATCGGGTCTTGATGTTTACAATATGAGCAAGTCAAACGGCGCTAATGTATGCCAGTGGCCGTACTGGGGCGGCGCGGGTCAGCAGTGGATATTTGAAGCTGTTCCGGAACCGACTGTTGCTCCGACACCGGAGCCCACACCGGAACCGACTCCCGAACCTACACCCGAACCCACACCTGATCCGACTCCCGAGCCGACACCGGATCCGACTCCCGAACCGGTTATTGAGCCGGAAATAAACGACGGTGAAATTGTTGACGGCGGCGTATACTTCATAAAGAACGTAAACAGCGGTCTTTATCTCGATGTCGCATACGGCAAGGCTGAAAACGGCACAAATATTCAGCAATATACCTTTAACGGACTAACGGCGCAGCAGTTCAAGGTTCAGAAAACAAATGACGGATATTACCTTTTGCTCACAGCCTGCTCCGATTTCACGCAGGCGGTTGACGTTGCCGGATGGAAAGAGGATAACGGCACAAACATTGATAGCTGGGCAAAATCCGGCGCTAAAAATCAACAGTTCCAATTCGTAAAGGAAAGCGACGGTTCATACGGTATTCTGACGCGCGTAACCGACTTCAAGGGTTGCCTTGACGTTTATGACATAAGCACAGACCCCGGCGCAAACGTTTGCCAGTGGACATACTGGAAGGGCGCAGGTCAGAGATGGTTCTTCGAGCCTGTAAATTAACCCACAACACATTTGTCCCCCAAATGTTTCAAAAAGCCACTCATCTGAGTGGCTTTTTTGATACATTTAATTTAATTGAGAGGCTACAAAATAATCTCCAGTCCGTAATGATCGGATATTGCCCGGTAATTCTGATTGTTGAAGATAACCCTTGAGCTTTTTACGTTTATTTTCTCACTGCACAAAATGTAGTCAATCCGCGCTTTATTAAGACCGCTTTCGCTCCAGCCGTCTATACTGCCCCGGGCGGTAATTCCGCTGTCCTTTTCCGCTGCGAGCAGATATGTGTCATAAAAGCCGTCATTCGTCACAAGGTCATAACCCTCATTGCGCACGTCGGCGCGGCTGTTAAAGTCGCCCATAAGCCAGACGCGCTCCTTGACACTTATATGTTTTTTTAGCCTTTCCCACTGCTCACAGAACGGTTCCTCTACATCATTCCACCAGCCCATATGAACGGTGTAAAACCAATCGTCTAAGCCATCTGTTTTTATGCCGAGGATTTTGCGCGTTTTCCAGTTTGTATAATCACTTGCGCCGCTTATCGGAAACTCGTCCGTTTCGGTGATTTTCGTACGGCTCATTATGGCAAGTCCCTCATCATATTTGCTGTAGCCAAGCTTCAACGGCAGCCAATGCCAATAATATCCGACGCCCTTATCCTCCAACAGTTTTACCGCGCGGCAAACGTGATTATCCCCGTTCACCTTTACATTATCCGAAATATGAAGCTGATTTACCTCCTGCATTGCAATTATGTCGGGCTTTTCCTCAAAAACCGCGGCGGCAAAGTCCTGCAGCTTCCTCTCGTAATCCTGCTCCAAAAGCGAATGCGTGTTTATAGTCCACAATTTCATCGCAATAACCCCCCTTCACTTCATTCAAGGACAAACAAGAAGCGAAAGAACTATGTTCTTTCGCTATAACTCCTATAATATATCGTTTATATCAGATTTCAGAACATCGGCCTTGGGTCCGTACACAGCCTGTACGCCGGTATCCTTTTTAACCAGTCCCATCGCGCCTTCCCTTTTCCAGTCTGCAAGCTCGCTCACCTTTGACATATCCTTGACGGTAACGCGAAGCCTTGTCATACAAGCGTCAACAAGAGTTATATTCTCTCTGCCGCCTAAAAGCGTTATAATACGCTCCGCCTGCAAATTACCGCCGTCCGCTTTACCTTGCGAGATTTCCTCATCCTCGCCGGTCTGATAATTGCCAAGTCTGCCGGGGGTGGCGAATTTCAGTTTGCCTATCATAAAGTACGCGACAAAATATCCTATAACTCCGAACGCCACGCAGCATATCACAAAGTTAATTATATCGCCGCCGAGTCCTGCCCTTATCATCATAGGTATGCGCGCGATAAATTCAATATTGCCGAACGAGTGAAGTCTGAGAGGTATAATATCCGCCATTGCAAAGGCGCATCCCTGTAAAACAGAATATAGAATATACATCGGAATGGCGCTGAACATAAACATAAACTCCACAGGCTCTGTTACGCCGGTGAGGAACGTTGAAGCCGAGGTTGAAAGGAACATTGATTTATAATTCTTTTTCTTGTCTTGGTCAGTCCTGCGGTACATCGCCAGCACAAATCCTGCTAAAAGTCCTGTTGCGCCAATCGCCTGTCCCACCTTGAAGCGGGCGGGTACTACTGTTTGGATAAGGTTGTTGTACGCGTCCATATTGCCCGCGTCCTTGAAGTTTATGAGGTCATTCACCCACGCGAGCCATAAGGGGTCCTGTCCGTATACCGCCTGACCTACATTCACGCCTGTCTGAACAATGTATGTGCCGCCAAAGGAGGTGTAGTTCATAGGAATAGTCAGCATATGGTGAAGTCCGAACGGCAGAAGCAGTCTTTCAACCGTGCCGTAGATAAACGGCGCGATAACCGGCGCGCTTTCCTGCGAATTTGCTATCCATAAGCCGAACGAGTTTATACCGAGCTGAATAAACGGCCACACAACAGAAAGCACAAGCGAGATTATAACTGACCACACTATTACCATAAGCGGCACAAATCGCTTGCCGTTAAAGAACGCTAATATGTCCGGCATTTTGCGGAAGTTATAATACTTGTTGTACACGACACCTCCGACAAAGCCGGAGATTATACCGACAAACACACCCATATTCAGCGCCGGTACACCAAGCACTGAAACAAAATATCCTTTTACGAGTATTTCCTGCCCAAACAGCGTATGTGTTACCGCGTTTGGATCGGAAAGCATATCGTTTGTGACACCGAAAATCTTTCCTGTTATTACGTTTATCAGCACAAACGCAATAAGCGCGGCAAATGCGCCTCCCGCGCGTTCCTTCGCCCACGAGCCGCCTATCGCAACGGCAAAGAGGATGTGCAGGTTGTTTATGATTGCCCAGCCTATATTTTCTATAACTGTACCGACGGTCATCACAAACGACACATCACCGGCCGCCATCTCAATTATCTTTCCAAGGCTGATCATCAATCCAGCCGCAGGCATTACGGCGATTACGACCATCAGCACCTTGCCGAACTTTTGCAGAAAGTCAAAGTTTATGCCCTTCTTTTTCTTTGCCGCCTTCTCCGGTTGCTTTTCCGTAACGGTCAGAACAGTATCCCTGCACGCTTTTACAGTGTCCTTGCCGCATTCTGCCTTCTGACCTTCTTCAAGGTTACAAATAAGTACAGGTGTTATGGTTTTAAGTCCCTTTGACTTGATTAAATCCATATCAACCTCGCATACAAGGTCGCCTTTTTTAACCTTGTCACCCTCCCTGACGCGCGGCGTAAACCCTTCGCCGCCCAGGGAAACGGTGTCAAGACCGAAGTGGACGAGCACCTCCAAGCCATCATCCGAGGTAAATCCATAGGCGTGATGCGTGTCGGTGAGCGATGATACAACACCGTCAACAGGACTGTATATTTTGCCGTCCTCAGGTATAACCGCTATTCCGTCACCGAGTATTTTCTGCGAAAACACTTCATCGGGCACTTCCTCAATCGGAATTACTTTGCCGCTGAGCGGCGCGGAAATGAGTTTCTCATTGCTTTTCATTGCCTGACCCCCCTTGTATAGTATTTTTTGACGTATTATTTTACGACAACCACTTTTGTAAGATTAGTAAGCCAGGTTGTGCCATTGCCGCGAAGTGTTGAGAGATCATTCACTATCACGCTTCTCGGGCGTATGACGCCGCCTTCGGGGTTTGCGGGGCTTACGAGTGAGCTTACATCGTTTATAGTATAGTAAAGTCCGTCCTTTTCGCCCAGATAAATCATCTCATGCGCCGGCCAGATAAGGATTGCGCCGGCAGGAGTTTTGTCAAGAACAGCCTTCTTTTCATCATCGGTCATACCGCTTATATCTGTTGCCGCCACCGGCATAGCAGCCTGCCAGGTTGTGTTGCGCGGCAGTACAAATCCAAAGCACATATATACCTCACGCGCAAACGAGGAGCAATCCTGGGAATTAAGCATACCGCCCCAGCCGTAACGGTTACCGAGTGATTTGAACGCTTGTTTTACTACGTTTGCGCTTGTATATGGCAGGTAGCCTACATTCACATCTCTGTTCGCAGATATAAGCGCTGTTTTTTCACCATAGCTGCCGTCAAAATTACGCACAGGCAGTTTCACGGCGTAATTATTCCAGGCAAGGCGGTTTGTTTCGGTAAAGTCAACACCATCCGCCATTTCCAGAACCGTTCCCATTGTAAGCTGTTTTTTCGACAGGTCAGCGTCATAGCTTGGTTCGAGCCATACTCTCTCACCTGTTACAACGAGGAAGTTTTCGTGCGTCTTTGCTTTTATCCACTCGTCCTTGTTCTCGCATACAGCAACATCATCAGCGCTTACCCAACCTTCACAGCAGGAACATCTTGCATAGATAAACTTACCGTCAGCAGTGCTGTTATACAACACAATAGGTTCTCCGACAAGCACGGCGGTATTTACAAAGTTATCCCACTCCTTATCCCACTCGCTGTCCGAAAGCCATTCCTCATAGGGGTATGCCTTGAGTACGGTGTGCGTCGTGCAAATACCGTATTTGACCGCTTCATTTTCAGTTGTGTCCGCGCCCAGTATGTTCGTTCTTATGGCCTCGTAGTAGCTTTCCTCAACCGGCTCTCCGTCAAGGAATATTTCCTCCGGTGACTTAAAACCTGCAAGCGACTGAGCCATTGCCTTACCGTCATAAGTTTCCGGCAGGCTGTCAAGGTCATACATCATAGTTTCCTTTTCAGCCATAATGCGGGCGTTTAGCGCCTTGATTTCGTCCGTTGACAGGATAAGATTGTCTGCGCCGTCTTTAATCCAGTAATCGGCGCGGCACATTTCATCAGTTACATTCGGAGCTTTTTCGGTATAGGAAATATTATCCGCAGCCGGGTTCACTTCCGCATCATATATGTTCCATTCGCCATCATCATACTTATGAATTTTTATACTTTCGGTGTCGCTTGTTACGTAGTGGTTTATGTATTCGCTTATATCCATATCCGAAGGACGGTCAAGACTTTTTGCGTTTACTAAGCTTCCCTCCGCATCGTAATATGTGATAGTGTACTGCGCCGCCTGCGCTGCCGTGCCTATAACAAGTGCCGCCGATAAGATTGCTGATAAGATTACTTTCATTCTGTATTCCTCCTAATAATTTATTTATATACTTATATGCTGTTCCACCTGCGGTAAATTCCCGCTAAAATCGCGCCGGATATGTTATGCCACACAGAGAATATCGCCCCGGGCACAGTTGCCATAGCAAGGCTTGGAAAAGCGCTTCCCGCAAGGCTTGTTGCCAGTCCCGAGTTCTGCATACCTATCTCTATCGACAGCGCTTTTGTTTTAGACGGCGGAAGTTTTAACAATTTTCCAAGGCCAAATCCACAGCCGTAGCCGAGCAGGTTATGTAAGATTACAACGACAAATACTATTGCTCCTGTTGTGAGTATTTTTTCAGAATTATGCGCTACCACCGAGCTTATAATCATACATATTGCAATCGTGGAAACCACCGTCAAAAATTTTGACGCTTTGGCGGTGAATTTACCGAAAAATTTGTTTATTACAAAGCCCAGGCCTATGGGAACAATTATGACCTCTATAATGGTTAAAAACATACTTACTATATCTACACTTACCGCTGTACGCAAAAGCAGAAATGTAATCGCAGGTGTTAAAACCGGCGCAAGGAGCGTGTTCACACTTGTCATTCCTACTGACAGTGCGACGTCACCTTTTGAAAAATATGTTATAACATTACTCGCCGTACCGCCGGGGCAGGTTCCGACAAGTACCACTCCGGCAGTCAGCGCCGCGTCGAGGTTGAATACGCGGCTCAACACAAAGGCAAGCGCCGGCATTATTATAAACTGCGCCGCGCAGCCTATGATGATTTCCTTCGGTTTTGTGAACACTATCGTAAAATCCTTTGGCTTCATAGTAAGTCCCATACCGAACATTATAACCATAAGCAGATAGTTCACCCACGAAGTCTGTATCCACAATGCCGATTTTGGCAGAAACAAAGATAACGCAGCCACAGCAAGAACTATAATCGCCAGATATTTGCCAAACAAATCACTTATTTTTTCTAATATCTTCATAATAATATATCATCCTTTCTATCCGTTCAATAAAAAAACAGGATGTGAGAGAAATGTGTTCTTTAACACTACGTCATCTCCTATTTTCTATTTTACTACATTGTCTTTATAATTTCAAGAAAAAAAGCGCTTCCCGCTAAAAGCAGGAAGCGCTGTAGTTTAATATTTCCAAACCGTTTTATTTGAAAGGGTTTTATTTATTCACCGAAGAATACCGAATCCTCGTGTCCCACGCCGTCAGCGGTTGACCAGGCTCTTTCGAGCTTCTCCCAATCCCTCGGAGTGTTTATCCCGATCCATTTTTCGGTATTGTCGGAAAGTCTGTCGTAATCGTGTGAATTTGTGGCCTCCTCCACATTTGTGTAGTACCACATTTCAGGGAGGTTGTCGGGCCAGAAGATTGCGTCGGAATGTATGTTTTCCGCATTAACCACTCTTTCGAGCATCTTATTTATGAGCGTCATAGCCTCGGCTCTGGTTATGTACTGCTCAGGTCTGAAGGTGCCGTCCTCATAGCCGGAAATCCAGCCGCGCTCCGCGGCGCGGTTTATTTCCTCACTCGCCCAGTGACCGTCTATGTCGCTGAACTTGTTTTCACCTTCGTATTCGCCGGAATCAAAACGCGCCGCCATAGCCGCAAACTCAGCTCTCTTTATCGGTGTCCACGGACGGAAGGTGCCGTCCTCGTAGCCGAATACAACTTCCGCGTTTGTCATTGTTGATACGGCATTGTTTGACCAACGGTCATCCTCAACATCGCCAAAGTCGTTTGTCTGCTTCCAGTATTCCTGTCTTGAAGCGTCAGTAAGAAGGCGGAAGAAGACTGTCGCAACCTCCTCGCGTGTTATGTTTCTCTCAGGTCTTACATCGCCCTCCGGATAACCGACTATATAAGCGTAATGTTCCGTCTTGTTAAGCTCGGGAACAGTGCCGGCGGAGGTTGTTGTTATATTTGAAGCAGGAGATGACGTAGGTTCAGGCTCAGCGGTCACAGAGGGGGAAGGGGAAGGTGCTGTGCCGCTTGTTACTTTTGAGCCGCTTGATGAGCCGCCGCCACCGCCGCCGCTTCTCGTAGCTTTTGGTGTAGATGTCGGAACGGGAGTATTTGCAGGAATAGCTTTTAAGCCTGCGCTAAGCTCGGTAGTTTCTCCGTCCTTAACCTCTGCTGTTACTTCTCCGCCGGTTACTGCTTCATAGCCTTCGGGAACAGTTACTGTTACCGTGTACTCACCTGCGGGAATTTCTTCAGTTTCATATTTTCCGTTTTCGTCTGTTACAAGGGTGTATGTCTGTTCCGGATCCGCCTCACTCACAACAGTTACGGTTATATTCTCCATAACCGCTTCTCCCTCACCCATTACGCCGTCACCGTCAGCGTCATTCCAAACAATACCGCTGATTTTACCAACCTGCTTGGTATAGGTTGCAGCGTACTTGATTTTAGACGCGTCACCGATTAGCGTTATGTCATTTTCCGAGGCTGTTGTTCCGTTTTGGTAAATTCTCTGCCAGCAGACAAACTTCTCTCCCTCTGCCGCTTCGGGCGCTTCGGGAACTGCGCCGTAGGTTGTGGTGGTTCCGTCAACATCGTCACCCTCTACCTGATTCATTACAAAGGAACTTACATACGCGCCGAGTCTTGTATCATTTGCCGCTTCGCTGTCTGCGTTCTGCGCGTCGCCCGTTTCCTCAGCCGTTGTGTTTTCAGGGTAAAACTCCTGCAGCACTCCCCTGTTGTATATTCTGAAATTCGCTATGTATGTATCTGCCATTGAGTGCTCCAATGAAACACTTTCTGTACCGACCGGTATTGACGGTCTGTTTATCCAAAGCGCTCTGTAATACGAGGAATGGAGATTTCTCGCATATACACGCTTATTTGCAAGTTCATTTCCGCCGTCTGTCAGAATAACCTGCTGGTGTCTGTCCTTCTGGTCGTATACAATAGTAACAGAATACCATTTACCTGTTTCAAGGTCATTTTCATATATAGCCGTATAATTCTCGTCCGAGCCCCAGGAGCATATACCGGCGTCGCTTATGATGAGTGTATTACCAAAGCTCTCGCCGCTGCCGGAGGTGGCGCGCTCGTTTATTGTTATGTAACTGCCGCGCTTGGGCAAATAAAAATCAAACTCGGTGTAGCTTGTTATACCCTGCGCGTAGCCGCCTGTGGCTATTTTCTGATAGAAGTCAACACTCTCGCCCTCGGTGGAGTAGCATACATATCCGTTATCGCCTGCCGTCTGCATATCATATGCTGCGCCGTATTTCCAGGTTGCAGCAGCGTCATTTGAAACGTTTACAATGGCGTCAGCCGGCAGCTCTCTTGCCGCGGGCGCGGTGGCGGTGATATGCGAATTGTCAACCGCTGTTTTGGACGCTCTGATATTGTCAAGATATATGTAGTGCTCTGTGTCCTGACCGTCAATGTCATTTTCCACTCTCGGATTTGATGTATCCCACTTCTGCGAGGATACGATAAAGCCGTTCCAGGAGGCGTGCTTCGGAATTGTTGTTTTTATTGTCGCTCTTTGGTTGGCATCCTGCGTATTTGTTATTGTAAATTCTATTACGCTGTTATGGAAATCTATATTCGCG
>JAFQYK010000430.1 GCA_017406485.1 Clostridia bacterium | reverse complement strand
CTGCTTTGACGGTTGGTCAAGTCAGTTTTTTAAGGACGGCATACCGGCTTTTTACGCCTCCGAGGGCTTCCACGACTATCCGCCGGGTTATATGTATGTACTGTATATCGTCGGCGCTATTAAAAATGTGCTTCCTTTAAGCGGCGGCGCGCTTTGGGCGATTATCAAGTTGCCGGCTATTCTTTTTGACATTGCCGCGGCTTATGTTGTGTACCGGATTTCATCAAAAAACTTCAACATACTTGTATCGCTCCTATTCGCCGCGCTGTGGCTGTTTAACCCCGTTTCGATATTAAACAGCTCGCTTTGGGGACAGGTTGACGGAGTTTACACGCTCTTTGCGCTTCTTATGCTGTATTTTATTACGGAAAAGAAAATGACGCTGTCATACTTTATGTTTGCGATTTGTCTGTTTATTAAGCCGCAGGCGTTTATTTTCGCGCCTGTGCTTATAGGCGGTTTTATTGAAAATGTTATTCTGGACGATTTCAGCATAAATAAGCTGCTCAAAAACATCGGCTTCGGCATAGGCGCAATCGCGCTTATATTCGTGCTTGCGCTGCCGTTCGGCTTCGGAAACGTTGTGGAGCAGTATACCAAAACGCTTGCGTCTTACCCTTACGCAACGGTAAACGCGTTCAACGTCTGGGGTCTGTTCGGTCAGAACTGGGTTGCGCTCACGCCGTTTACCTCCGTTTTAGGCTATGTATTTCTCACGGCAATCTCTGTTTATACTGTGTTTGTCGTGCTTAAAAGCAAAAATGAGTCTAAATATTATTTCTCCGGCGCGCTTATTGTGTTCCTAACTTATATGCTGTCAACGAAAATGCACGAGAGATACGCGTATCCTGCTGTAATACTTTTGCTTATAGCGGTCATATATTTACCGAACATCAAAATGTACGCGGCGTTCGGGCTTGTTACGCTTTCGCAGTTCTTTAATGCGGCCTGGGTGCTGTTCGTGTACAACACCGATATTAACAAATACTATACATCTCCGGTTGTAAATGTTTGCTCGCTTATAAACGTTATACTATGTGCCGGAATTATTTATATCTCCTACGCTATGTACGTAAAGGATAAATTCCCGTTATCTGCCGGTGCGGTAAAGCCGATTGGCAGGAAGGGACAGGCGAATCAGACAGCGGCGGCAAAAAAGACAGCGGCTAAGAAGACAGCTTCGCCTAAAGCCCTCGATAACGGTGTCTGGGGCGCGGTTATGCCGAAGATAAAGCGTTTTGACCTGATTGCAATGGCCGTTATAACAGTTGTTTACGCCTCGGTTGCACTGTTTGGTCTCGGCGATATGCACGCGGCACAGAGCAGCTACAATCTCGAAAACGGAGCGGTCACTATTGACCTCGGCTCGGATAAGCAAATAGACAAGTTTAATTTCTACTTAGGCTCCTGGGAGCTTAACGAAAACCGCAAAATTGATATTTCAGCAAAAAATACTGCCGGTGAGGAAACGTTCACCAAATCTATAACAAGTGGCAGCGTATTCTGCTGGAACGATGAAACGGTTTCAAAAACGGCGCGTTATATAACGCTCTCCACCACAGGCGACCACCTTACCTTAAATGAGGTTGTCCTCACCGATAAGGACGGAAACGTTATTGAGGTAAAAGGCGTTAAGCCGCAAAGTGCGGCTGCCGTCACGGATGAGCAAAACGAGTACGCGCCGAGAAACGACAGTAACAGCACTTACTTTGATGAAATCTACCACGCGCGTACAGCGTATGAATTCCTGCACGGTCTGCCCGTTTACGAATGGACGCATCCGCCGCTCGGTAAGGTAATTATTTCAATTGGTATAAAGATATTCGGTATGAATCCGTTCGGCTGGAGAATTATGGGTACGCTGTTCGGTATACTGATGGTGCCGGTTATTTACCTGTTTGCGCTGCGTTTTCTCAAAAAATCGTGGCTTGCAATTGTTACGTGTCTTTTGTTCACGTTCGACTTTATGCACTTTGCGCAGACGAGAATTGCGACTATTGACGTGTATGTAACGTTCTTTATAATACTGATGTACTACTTTATCTACCGCTACTGCACGGTTGATATAACAAAAGAAAAACTCGGAACGGAGCTTAAATGGCTTGCGCTCTGCGGCGTTGCAACGGCGTTTGCGATAGCAAGCAAGTGGACAGGTCTTTACGCGGCTTCGGGCATATTTATTATATGGCTCATAACCTTTGTAAGACGCTGTATCTTCTACTACAAGGCGGAATTTGGCGGAGCCGGACAGGACGGTAGTATACGCGCGTTTAATGACGGCGCATTAAAGAAGTATATCGTCTCAACCGTTGCTTTCTGCGTCGGCTTCTTTGTGGTTGTGCCGCTTACGGTATATCTTATGTCATATATCCCCTACCTCGGCGCGCCCGACTCAAAGGGACTTGCGACAATACTGCAAAATCAGGAGGCAATGCTCACCTACCACGGCAAAACGGTTGTAAATTCAACTCACGCCTTCTCGTCACACTGGTATGAGTGGATTATAATGAAGCGTCCGATATGGTTCTACTCGGCTGACCTTGGGAACGGTATTAAGGAGGGCATAAGCTCGTTCGGTAATCCGCTTGTTTGGTGGATGGGTATTCCGGCGTTCTTCTATCTTGTGTTCCGCGCGGTAAAGTACCGAGATAAGAACGCGATATTCCTTACCATCGCATATCTTGCGCAGCTTGTATGGTGGATACCGGTTACGCGTATAACATTCATCTACCACTACTTCCCCTGCGTGCCGTTTATCGTTATGATGATAGGCTATTCGCTTCTGTGTATATACAATGAGGCGAAGAATAAAAAAGCGGCTATGTACGCAATCTTCGGCTATACCGCGCTTGTTATCGTGCTGTTTGTGATGTTCTACCCGGTACTGTCGGGCGCGCCTGTGAGCGTTGATTACGTCAAGCACTTCTTAAAGTGGTTTGATAGCTGGGTATTGATTTAAAGGAGATTAGTGTGAAAAATAAGCGTCGCATATCACCACTTTTTGCCGAGGGCAGTACACCAGTACGGCACCGTCGGCTACAAAGCGGCAATCTGCTCGCTTCTTTTCCACACAAAATTTGTGCCGTTGACCGGCGGCGGAATGGAGGTTAAAAATGAGAACTGTTAATTCGGACGAGATTGTTCGCGCTGTGCGCGATATGTGCATCAAGGCGAACTGTCATATAAATGACGATGTCAAAAATGCGATAGAAAAGAGCGTTGAAACGGAAAAAAGCGATATTTCAAAGGGTGTACTGAAAAACCTTTTAAAGAATGCGGAAATAGCGCATACGAAAGAAATACCTATCTGTCAGGATACCGGTATGGCAGTGTTTTTTGTTGAGATTGGCAATGAGGTAACAGTCGAGGGTGATACGATTACCGAGGCTATAAACAAGGGCGTTTCAAAGGGATATACCGAGGGTTATCTGAGAAAATCCGTTGTAGCCGACCCATTAAACCGCGTCAACACAAAGGATAACACGCCGGCTGTCATTCACTATGATTTTGTCAGGGGTGATAAGATAAAGATTACGATTGCGCCCAAGGGCTTCGGCAGCGAGAACAAAAGTGCGGTTAAAATGCTGAACCCCTCGGACGGCTTAGACGGCGTTATTGATTTTGTGACAGAAACAGTCAGAAAAGCGGGTGCAAACCCCTGTCCGCCTATGGTGGTAGGCGTCGGCATAGGCGGCACGCTCGACAAGGTTACGGAGCTTTCCAAAAAGGCGCTGACGCGTGATTTGGATAAGCGAAACGAAAATCCTTTTTATGCTGATTTGGAGGAAAGGCTACTTGAACGTGTGAACAAGCTCGGCATTGGTCCGCAGGGTATGGGCGGCACGACTACTGCGCTTGCGGTCAATATTGAGGTGTTCCCCACGCATATCGCCGGACTTCCCGTGGCGGTCAATATAAGCTGCCACGCGACAAGACACGTTACGGAAATAATTTAATGCAAAAGAAAAAGACCTTAACGGTCTTTTTCTTTTGCATATTCGTTTATAAAATCATACAGCCTTAAAATAGTTGCGATTGACTGTTCATTTGTATATGTCATTTCAGGCGAGAAGCTGCCGTCTGTCATACCCTGCATTATATTCCAGTCTCTCAAAAAATATACGGGAAGGTATGCCCACTCGTTTATATCTTTATCATCGGAATATGTGTCATACGTGGCAAACAGCGCTCTTTCTGTACTCTCTCCCTTTTCCTCAAAATATTCAGCCATTTCCTTATCATATTCTTCAAGCACATTATTACCATACGCCGACAAGGCCGCTCTGTAAAGCAGTACCGCCGCTTCTTGTCTTGTTATCTCGCCCTCGGGGCGGAATGAACCGTCATCGTAGCCTGAGATAATACCGGCGGTTGCAAGCTTTCTTATCGTATTGCTTTCGGTATCGGTAAACTCTATATCCTCGTCAATATCCTCCGGCATCATATCCGCACGGCGCAGCATTGTGGACAGCACGTAGCAGAACATTGTACGCGTCATAGGCGCGTCGTAGTCAATCTTATCCTTTAAATCATACGGCGCGGCGTTTATCTCATACGCGCGCGTTAATTCATCAGCCGCCCATCCTGAAGGCTCGTCATTGTTAAACTCAACATCCACAAGCGGCAGACGGTGGCTGAACTCCTCCCAGTTCCTGCCGTCTGTGGTAACAAACCTGTTACCGTCCGCGTCCTCGATATAGTAGCCGTCGTCATAATATAGCGCGGCGCGCGCCATTGCTTCGGGCGTGTAGTGCGTTATGACGCTATACTTTTTGTCAAGCGTGTAAATCGTTTTGAGCTTCTTCCAGTTTGCGGCGTAGTAGTAAGGCAGTCCGTCCCAGTCCCTGTAGCGGAGCATATAGCCCCAAGCTGTTTCTATAAGCTCGTAATAGTCGCCGTTGTCACCGACAATCTTTTTGGCTTCATCACTTAGCTTATCATACACCTCTGACGCGCTCGTGCCATACGACAAAACGCCTTTTTCTATGTCGTTTTTCTCCTTGACAAAGTCCTCATACGTTTTTGTTATGCTGCACTTGTCACTCACCATAAAGCGGTTTTTAATACCGCCTACACAATTTATCGGGAGAATTACGTTTATCTTAAATTCCTTTTCGCCCTTGGCCGGAATTTTCACGCTTGCGAGAACATCCTTCCTGTCGCCCCACTCGCCCTTAAATAGTCCTGAATGCTTGCCGTCCTCGTCCTCAACGTACACGGCTACATTACTATCCGACTGCGCGACATATTCAAAATACCTGTCATACGGCATTGTGTTTTTGACCTTTAGATTATAGCATTCCTCAACGCAGTAGTTACCCATACTGCACG
>JAFQYK010000429.1 GCA_017406485.1 Clostridia bacterium | reverse complement strand
AGCCATTTTTAAATCTCTCCCTTCTTTTGTTTAGTGCAGCTTATTTATTTAATAATATTATACCACCTTTCGTCTATTTGTCAAGTTTTCCGTCTTATATATTGTGTTATAAACGGTCATATTATAATAAAATGAATATGGGAGGTGCTGCAATGAATTATATCAATTACGTCAGTCTTGGCAAAAAAATAAAATCTGCCCGCACGGAGCGCGGATACACGCAAGAGAAATTAGCAGAAATATGCGACATTTCCACAGGATTTCTCGGACATATCGAACGCGGCACAAGAAAACTGTCATTAGACACGCTGTTTTGTATTGCCACAGTGTTAAATGTAAGTCTGGATTATCTCTTGATTGATTCAGCGGACGAAACTGACAGTTTTCTGCAACAAATCGACTCCGCCGCGCGTTCCAAAAAGCCTTCTGCTTATAACACCTTTCGCAAAACCGTCAAAATCCTTGCGGAGCATATTGACGAGCTGTAAAAACAAAAGCGCCTTCGGCGGACAGAGAAGGATAAACGCTTTTGTTTGCGCATCTGCGCTTTCTGAGCGCAGCGAAGAAAAAATTGCAGGCGCATTAAATCATTTTCACTTTATAGGAAAGCAATTTCCTATAAAGCAAAAAGACTTTCTATTTAATACCGCTTTTATTATATCGGTATTATTATAGAAAGTCTTGTACTTTTTGTCTAATTTTTAAATTCTACTCATCTTTTGTCACGATGGTGGCGGCTCTGATTGAAGCAGATGTATTCATATTTGCGGTATAGACATCAACAAATATGCTGTTGTTTTCAAACGTAATCACTCCGTCGGCAGTATCGCCGAAATCCGTTATTACAGTGCTGAATTTTACCTCGCCGCCGTTTATAATTCCCGTTACACCGTTTATGCTTCTGATACTTCCGTTTGGCTGCTGCGCCTTTATATTAAACTTAGCGGTATCCTTCTCAATACTCAGCATTTCAAGTATTATTCCATTTCCGTCGCGCCATGTTCCGATATATTCATCATAACGCTTTTCCGTCCCGCCGCCTAAATTTGATATACAAACAAATATTACAATCAAAACCGCGGCTGACAATGCCGCAGCACAAACACTCGCCGCATTAACAAACCGAAGCCGCAGGGCGCGCCTTAACTGCTTTGTATTCTGATAACGCGCGGCAGGATCAAGACGCTTGCATTTTTGCGCTATTCTATACAAAGAACCCTTTTTTTGCGCATACGCCAATAACTGAGATATTGTCACTCCGAACGCATATATATCTGTTCTGTAATCAGTCTGCATCATACCATACTGCTCGACAGGGGCATAGCCTGCCGTACCGTGAATTGTTGTGTCTTTGCTCGCAGCAAAGTTAAAAATACGGGAAATATCATAGTCAATCAGCCATATCTGACCGCGCTCGTTCATAATAATATTATCGGGTTTTATGTCCCTGTGTATGATGTTGTGTTTATGCAGTTCCGCCATGGCTGATAATAATTGATTTGCAATCGACTCTATTTGCTTATATGTAAATTGATAACGTTGTTCCATGAGTTCCCTTAAGGTTATACCATGTATGTATTCCTCAATTACAACGGTACAATCTGTAAGGCTTACATCAATAATTTTAGGAATATTTTTATGAAGAATTTTCTGCAAAGTTTTATAAATATAGCGTTTATCATCTCTGATTGCACGCTTTACAAACCGCTCTTGGGTATCTAAATTACAGATAACCGTAATTTCCTGCCGTTCATCCTTTTTTAATACTCTTTCTGTTATAAATCTCTCAAAATCCATACTTGCTCCTCTTGAAAATCCGAACAGTCTATATTATACTGTAAATATACAATAAATTGGAGGAATTGTCAATGCAGACCATAACGCAAAAATTACTTGAAGGCTTGAAGAACGCTGATGATATTAAAGCATTTCTGGACTTGCACAAACAGGATTTTTTATCTCAAACCCTCACTGATTATTTGAATGAGTTAATAAACGATAAAGACGTCACCGTCGCAAAAATTGCCAAGGGATCCGGGATAGGCGAGTATGTTTACAAAATTTTCAGCGGTGAAAGACGTCCGACGAGGGATGTCCTTATTTCCGTTGCGTTCGGTATGGAATTGTCCATTGAAGAAACGCAGCTGCTTTTGAGGATTGCTAAATTTGCTATACTTGATTCCAGAGAAAAACGCGACAGCGTGATAATTTATGCCCTTTCACACAATATGTCCGTATTTGAATGCGATGATTTGCTTAATGAAAATAATTTGATAACTTTAATTTAATGCCTGTAAACGCTTACAGACAAAATACAACAAAACGGCTCAGACATTATATCTAAGCCGTTTTTAAATGGTTGCGGAGGCTGGACTTGAACCAACGACCTTCGGGTTATGAGCCCGACGAGCTACCAACTGCTCTACTCCGCGATATTTAACGTTCTCTTTTCAGAGCGCTTATATATTCTACCATATTTTTTTTTAATTGTCAAGGGTTCGCTTCATTATTTTGCCCTAAATCGTATGTGATAATTCGACAAAAAGACTATTGTTTTTATTGCTGTCTT
>JAFQYK010000428.1 GCA_017406485.1 Clostridia bacterium | reverse complement strand
TTGCCGAAGCGGACGCGCTTGTGTTCGGACCGGAATTTATCGGACGTGTCGAGGAAATCTGCGACAGAATACCGAACGTAAAGCAGACGTTCTACGTAGGCGCGTCGTGTCCCACATTTGCGGAGAGCTATGATTATCTCGTAAAGTTTATGCGCTCGCTTCCGCCCGATGTTGATATAACAGACGATGATTACGCTGCAATCTATTTTTCATCCGGCACAACAGGCTTCCCCAAAGCAATTCTCCACGACCATACAAGCCTTATGCACAGTGCAAAGGTGGAGCAGAACCACCACGGCCAGACGCACGACGACGTGTTCCTCTGCATACCGCCGCTGTACCATACAGGCGCGAAAATGCACTGGTTCGGCTCGCTGTATTCGGGCGGTAAGGCAGTACTGCTCAAAGGTATTAAGCCCGAATGGATTTTGCAGGCGGTATCGGAAGAAGAATGTACAATAGTATGGCTTCTTGTGCCTTGGGCGCAGGATATTTTGGACGCAATCGAAAGCGGTGAAATAAAGCTCGATAAGTACAAATTAGACCAGTGGCGTCTTATGCACATAGGCGCGCAGCCTGTTCCGCCGAGCCTTATAAAGCGCTGGAAAAAATATTTCCCGAACCACCAGTACGACACCAACTACGGCTTATCCGAATCAATAGGCCCCGGTTGTGTACATTTGGGCGTTGAGAACATACACAAGGTCGGCGCGATAGGAAAGGCGGGCTACGGCTGGGAGGTCAAGATTGTTGACAGCGACTTTAACACAGTGAAACAGGGCGAGGTCGGTGAGTTGTGCGTAAAAGGCCCCGGTGTAATGCTCTGCTACTACAACGATAAAAAGGCGACTGATGAGGTATTAAAGGACGGCTGGCTTTTAACGGGTGACGTGGCGCAGGAGGACGAGGACGGCTTTATCTACCTTGTTGACCGCGCAAAGGACGTTATAATATCGGGCGGCGAGAATATTTATCCGGTTCAGATAGAGGACTTTTTGCGTAAGAATGACGCTATAAAGGACGTTGCGGTAATCGGCTTACCCGACGCGCGCCTTGGTGAAATAACAGCGGCTATAATCGAATTAAAGCCCGACCACCCCTGCACGGAGGACGAAATAAACGATTTCTGCCACGAGCTGCCGCGCTATAAGCGTCCGAGAAAGATAATCTTCGCAGACGTTCCGCGCAATCCGACAGGCAAAATTGAAAAACCGAAGCTGCGCGAAATCTATTGCGGCGAGAGCTTAGTTAAGGCGCAGATTGAGAAATAAACAAATTGAAATGACCCTGAACACAAGTTTTGGGTCATTTTTAGTTGACTTTTCGGAAAAAATATATTAGAATATATGTATTAGTATAAAAATGGAAAAATACAGGAGGAAAAAATATGATTACAGCAGGCGATTTTAGAAACGGACGTACCTTTGAATTTGAGGGTAACGTATACCAGATTGTGGAGTTCCAGCACGTTAAGCCGGGTAAGGGCGCTGCGTTCGTAAGAACAAAGCTCAAGAACGTTATAAACGGCGGTGTTGTTGAAAAGACCTTCAGACCGACAGAGAAGTTTGAGGAAGCGCATATCGACAGAAAGGATATGTCATACTCATACGGCGACGACGATTTCTATCACTTTATGGACAATGAA
>JAFQYK010000427.1 GCA_017406485.1 Clostridia bacterium | reverse complement strand
GCTTGGCTAAGGCTTGTTTAATCATATCCTCAACACCAAGCGACACGTCAACGCCCCTTAGCGCAGACTGTGCCTCGCTTGCGCTGTAGCCGAGCGCAATGAGCGCGTTAACCGCTTCGCTCTTTGTATCGGAAGTCGCTATGACTTCACTGTCCTCCTCGGGAATATCCAGATCCTCATTTTTGAGCTTATCCTTAAGCTCCAGAATTATCCGCTGTGCCATCTTCGGTCCAACACCCTGCGCCTTTGTAATTGTTTTTGTATCATTTGTAACAACCGCTACGGCAAATTTTGCCGGCGGAGCAACACTCAAAACAGCAAGCGCCGCCTTAGGGCCAACGCCCGACACGGACAGAAGGTGAAGAAACATATTCTTTTCTTCAATAGTTGTGAATCCGTATAAGTCCATTACATCCTCACGCACGTGAAGATATGTGTACATTGTAATTTCGCGTCCTGTGTCGCCCGCATTATTTATGCTGGTTAGCGATGTGTTGATAAGATAACCGACACCACCCGCATCAATTACCAAATAGTTTTCTGTCTTTTTTACAAGAGTTCCCTTTATATAATAGTACATATCTTTCCCTTCACAGCAAAAATTTCACTCTAATAATACAACAATATTACAATTATGTCAACCCGTGACTTGTTACAAAATTATTAACATTTATCCAAAAACTTAAATATTTTTTAATTTATTGCAAAATCAATTGGTTTGTTTATCCAATATAAAAAAGTCTATATTCGCTCTATTTATTGAATATAGACAAAATTGCAATATTTCACTAATTTTTCACAAATATTAAGAAAATGTTAAGCTGTATACCATATATTGATTTATATATGAAAATGAACCTATATATAGATTACTTGACTTTGTTAAATCCAAGAGCCTTGCTCAAACCGGAGGTTTGCGTGTGCGTTATGGCGATTGCGAGAGCGTCGGCTGCATCGTCCGGTTTAGGAATGGCATTTAGATGCAAAAGCATTTTTACCATTGTTTGTATTTGCTTCTTGTCGGCGCGCCCGTAGCCGGTTATAGATTGCTTTACCTGCAGCGGTGTGTACTCATAGATAGGAATATCGCGGTTAGTTACGGAAACAAGCAATACTCCCCTTGCCTGCGCAACGTTTATTGCAGTTTTCTGGTTTGAGTTAAAGAACAGCTCTTCAATCGCTACAGCGTCCGGCTTATACTCATCCAAAAGCAAATTCATTTCACGAAAGATAATCTGCAGCCGCTCCGTCGTAGGCATTCCCGCAGGTGTGGTTATGGCGCAGTGATGTATGTAGCGGTGCTTGCCGCCTTTATATTCTATAACACCGATACCGACTATCGCATAGCCGGGGTCAATTCCCAAAATTATCATTATAATAACTCCTTTAAATTTATACAGCTATTTTACCACAGCACGCCGCACTTTTCAAGTGATACGCAAAGAGCGGCTTAGCGCCGCTCTTTGCACCCTTTTATCCTATCCGTAGAAGCCAACTCCGTTTAAGGAACCGTTCTCCACGTAGACGTAATCAAAATACATATTATCCTCTGTCAGAAGCGAATAGTTGCCCTCCGTGTCAACCTTGTAGAATTTGCCGTCAATACACGCTATCGACTGCAGTGTGCCGCGCTTCTTAATTTCTCTGCACGGGAATATCTCGCTAACGCTGCTGTCTGCACCGTTATACCGCCAAATGTTACCGTTATAGTCGTTGTAGGTGAGCCAGTCGCGGCCGTCCTCATTTTGTGCAAAGGTAATACCCTTAACCTCTGTCGCAACAACGCTATCCTCTCTCGTATCCATATTATACGCGTGAAGCGCACCGCCTCGGCTTTCTGCTTCACCGCCGGTTGTATTGTAATAAACAGTATTGCCAATTCGCTTGTCGGGCGTTATAAAATTATCAAATTCGTAAATAAGCGTTTCATTCCCGTCTTTATCCGCAAAATACAGCTTACTGTTCTGTATACCGCCGGCATACGACCACTCCTTTTCATATACCGTGTAATTTTCATCACTTAAATCCTCATATATGTGCGTATAAACTATTCCCTCCGAGGCGTTTTCATCATTTGCCTCATATCCGTCCTTTAATTCCTCATATTCGCCCCAAAGACGCATATTCCCACCGTTTAAATCCATTAAATAATACTTTGGGTTGTAAATATCATCTTCAACTATTGAAGCAGCAATTTCGCCGTTGTAGAAGTTGAAATAGTCAACCTTCTTGTCACATATAAGCTTAACCCTGCCGTTTTCCGTACAGTAGAGCTTGCCGTACATAGCGTAGCCGTCCTCGTCTGTGCTTGACGGTTCCTTATCAATGAAATACAGCTTTCCGTCCTTGGTGCGGTAATCGGTTACGTGCCTGCCTTCCGTCAAATCTTCCATATTCAGGCCGCCGCCCGAAAGCGTCACGCGGTATATTCCCATTGAATGTGCGGCGTTATCCCACGATTCAAGATATATCGCTTCAGCATCGCAAAAATCCTTTTGCCTGTGCGATATACGCGACATTATACGTTTTCCGCCTATGTACTCTGAATCATTATAGTCCGGCAGCGTGTGAAGTCTGTTATCACTCATAAAATAATATTCGCCCTGACGCTTTTCAAGAAAACCGTTGTACCATTTCGGCAGCTTTATTGTGCGTTCGTCACTGCCGTCGGGATTTACGGAAATAAGCAGTCCTCCCGACAGAAAATACACCCTGCCGTTCAGATATTTAACACTGCCGTCGTTTACCGTATGCGCCGACACAAGCTGCTTATTTTCGCCGTTGGAGTCGATCTTGTATATATGGTGGTCGTCACTGTTCATATAATAAATCCAGCCGCTTACCGCTTGCTTTTCCTCATTCGGCACTACCCAGCCGTTTGCTTTTATAGTGTCTGTTTCCGCAAGGCTGTATTCGGGCGGCAAAAGCTCTGTGCCGCTGTAATCGCACACTCCGAAGGTTACCGCTCCGGCGTTAGCGGATTTTGTTATTATATATTCGTCCGTGAGCTTGTAAACCGGCGCGTTTATCTGAAACAGTATTTCGCCTGTTTCCGCGTTGTAAAAATCCGTTCTGTTATGTACGTTCTGCGCCGCGGCGTATACAATGCCGTTTACGGTCGCGGAGTATATGTAGGAGTAAATGTCGGTTTCAAACTGCAGCAGCGTCAAATCGCCATTTTTAAGGTACAGCATATCGCCGTCCTTTGTTTCCGTAAGGCCGTTTTCGAACGTCTTAATGAGCTGCTCGCCCTCTGCGCGGAGGTTTGCACCGTCCTTTTCCTGTGTCGCCGGAATTTCGTTGTAAAGCGCGAATATAACCTGAATTGCCTGCTCAATGGTGAGATTATTCTTGGGTGCGAATGAGCCGTCACCCATACCGGCAATTATATTTGCCTTTTGAAGTGTGTAAACACTCTCCCGTGCCCATTCAGATATGTCAGAATTGTCGCTTGGCGCGGTATACTCCTTACCGCGCGCGTCCTCTATCATATGCGAGCTGAAGCGGTCGGCCGCGCGGTATATAACCGCAGCCATTTCCTCGCGCGTTAAAAGGCGGTCGGGATAAAACGCGTTGTATACCTTAATCTGAGTACCTGTACCGGTTTTGACTTTATCCATTTTAACAGGCTCGCCCTTCATTATATTGTAACCGGCAAGCTCCGCCGCGGCGCTGTTTTCGGTATCGGTAAATTCAAAGCTGTTATACGGCTTCGAACTGTCCTCATACTTCATGCACCCCGCCTTAACGAGAGCGCTCCTTAAAAGCTCCGCAAGCTGTACGCGCGTTATGCTCTGCGTGTAGTCGTCCACATTGTCAAAGCTATCTGGCAGAAGCCCGGCGTTTTTAAAGTTTGATACGCTGTTGTACGCCCACGTTGATACCGTTATCCACGGCGCGGCATTTGCGCTTACCGAAGCTACTAAAATTGCAGCGGTAAACAGGGCTGTTATTATCCTTTTCATAGCATTTTCTCCTTAGAAATAATCGTTGTAATTGAGGTACTGTACGCCGTCGGTTGCGTTATTTGCGACGAAGAGGTAGTTTGCTTTACAGCCGCCAACTAAAAATGTGTAATTTCCGTCCTCATCAACCTTGTACATACAGTCGTTCTTTGAAGCGAGATAGCGCATTTTGCCGTATCGGTGCAGTCCCTTGCAGGGATAAATCTCTGTTTCGGTTTTTGTTTTCGTGTCGTATCTGATTATGTTGTTACGGTAGTCGAGATACGTTATCCACCCGTCACCCTTAACTGTGAAGTTCCTGTCACGTCTGCCGCCTTCGGGTATGAAATCTTCTTCCTCGTCAATTCGGGTTTGCTCAGCTTCGCCGTTTCTCTCTCTTTCCTCCGCCTTGTTTAAATCCTCAGCCTCGCGCAGGTTGCCGCCGTCAAGGTCGGCTAAATACAGCCTTGTATTATCATAGTCGTCACCTATTGTTAAAACGAGGCTGTCACCGCAAAAGCCGAAATCCTGAATATTTTTATCACATAAAAGCGTTATTTCTCCGTTGTCATAGCAGTACAAATCGCTTGCCGACGTCTTCACCCCATCTCGGCTTTTCCTGCTGTCACTGAAATAAATCTTACCGTCCTTATAATTTACATTGTTAATAAAGTGTCCGTCTATCACGACCTCGGTTTGAACGGCACCGTTTTTCGCTCTCATACGGTTCAGCTTCCAATAATATCCGTCCTGTTCGTTCGACGCCTCCTCACGGTAGTATATCCAGCCGTCAATACGAAGCACAGGTCTTAATATGTCAAAGCCGCCTATGCTTGTATACCGGTTGGCAGCATCGGAATAATCATACTCAAGCCTTTCGCTCACTCCGATACCATTATCATTAACGCCGTATTCAACGTAGCCGCCACCGAGAAAATCTATATAATTATCGGTTATGTAATATTCCTCGCTGCCGTCCGCCTTTGTGCAGTAATAGCCTTTTGTTTCGGATATGCCTGTAGTAACATTTTTACTGTTAGCAAGGTAGTAGAGCCAGCCGTCGGCGTAGGTGAACTGATATGGGGTGTTGTCCGAGATTTTCTGCTTATTTTCGCCGTTTGTGTCAATGCGGTATATGCCGCCCTCAGAGCCTGTAAAATATATCCAGCCGTCACTTGCGCGGTATTCCTCTTTGGGGATTTGCATATCATTCGCCTTAATCTCGTCAATCTCCGCAAGGCTGTACTCAGGCGGCAAAAGCTCCGTGCCGTCATACGAACACACTCCGTAGGTAGGCGCGCTGTATTCGGGGGATTTGGTTAGAATATAGTCATCCGTCAGCTTATATGCCCGGCGCGGAATTTTCACAAGCAGCTCACCTGTCCGCGCGTTGTATAAATCCGTTTTACCGAACACGTTTACCGCGGCGGCGTATGTTATGCCGTCAAGGTCAACCGAATATATATTTGAATAAATATCGGTTTCAAAGCTCATCAAAACCTTTTCGCCGTCCTTAAGGTACAGCACATCACCCTGCTTTGTTTCAGTTAAGCCGTTAGCGTACGTCTGAACTGTCTCCTCATAATCGGAATGTATATTCGCGCCGTCCGCCTCGTCGGTGGTCGGAAGCAGATTGTAGTAGCTGTAGAGAACCTGAATTGCTTGTTCTATGGTAAGGTTCTGCTTCGGCGCGAACGAGCCGTCCTCCATACCGGCTATAACGCCGGTTTCGCTTAAAATCAGAACCTCATTTCTCGCCCACTTTGAGATTTCCTCACAGTCGGTCGGCTGCTTTAAATTTTTCTTGTTTTCCCTTGCTTCATTTATAAGCTGTCCGCAGCTTCGGCTCATACACCGGTACACAACAGCCGCCATTTCCTCGCGCGTTAACAGCCTTTCGGGATAGAACGCGTAGTTGTCGTGCATCATTCCATCCACAAAATCAGTACTTACAATCTCGCCCTCCATTATGCCGAGCTTACCGAGATAGCCTGCGGCTTCGTTTTCGGTGTCGGTGTATTTTCTGCGTGTTTCAAGATAGCTGCGCTTTGTTTCCTTTAAATTCTCGGTTCTGTCCTGCACCGAAAATACAAGCTCTGCGAATTGTTCACGCGTTATATTTTGTGTATAATCGTCTATGTCCTCAAAGCATTCCGGCAAAAGCCCCGCCTTTTTGAAGTTAGATACGCTGTTGTACGCCCACGTTGATACCGTTATCCACGGCGCGGCGTCTGTAATTTTGGGTGCAGTAAACACAGGTGACAGCGTTGCGGCTGTTACCAATATTAAAATCGCTCTTTTCATTTTTATCTCCTTTTATCCCTATCCCTTTAATTTACCAATATATACCCGCTGTCTATGGTGCCACCGTCATACTGAATAACAGCTCGGCTTCCGTCATCAAGGTCGTAGGTCACACGGCTGCCGTCCGGGGATACCTCCGCATCACCGGTAATACGCGCTGATATTTCATCTATCTCAAGCGTTTCAGGCTGCTGCTCTGTTTCACTTTCCGGCTCAACAGCTTCGGGTTCAGTATATACAGGCTGTGTATATGTTTCTTCTGAATATGCATATCCGTTGTTGTCAGATACATCATTTCCCGTATTTCTCTCACGTACCGGCACGGTAGCTTGGTTGGCTTCAGACGCTGCGGTCTGCGCGGGCGACTCACTCTCACGCTCTATGATCTGCAGATCATCCTCCAGCTTTTCCGCGACCTGTTCGGTTGCAAACGATACCATACCGCCCGAAAGCACTACCGAAAAAGCCACTACGCAGAACATAATAACGCCGTTCCGCTTTATCTTCTCGTCAATAATATACTTAAATCTCTCCATAACCGTCTTTTTCGAGAATATAAAGCAGGTGGAAAGTACTGTACCCGCTCCTCGTCTGTTATGCACAAGGCGCATTATAGCCTCGCAGTAGCGGCGTCGGTATTCGCCGTCCTTATTCCGCACCACCTCCGCGTCACACGCAAGCTCCAAATCCCTGTTCGCCGCCCGCATCATCAAATACATAAGCGGATTAAACCAGTACACAGTGCAGGCTATCGTTATTATAAGCTTATAAAGAATATCATTACGCCTTAGGTGCACAAGTTCGTGCTTTAAAACTATCGCGAGCTCGCTTTTTGAAAACTCAATATCCGGCATAAGAATAACCGGCTTTATAAGCCCAAACACCATCGGCGTAGTGACCGCCTTACAGCGGACTATTTTTATGTCGTGCTTTACTCCTGCAAAATCCTTTGCCGCTCGGAATTCTCTTAAAATGTCCTCGTCCGTTATTTCGCTTTGCCATCTTTTTATAAGACGGTTAAAGGTTATATAGCATATAACTCTGTACACCGCCAAGGCGGCTATACCGAAGATCCATATTGCCGCAAGTATGGTAACCGGCGAAATCGAAGCGGCGCTTGTTGTATCGTGAAGCGGCGCAATTGACTGCGGCACGGAAACGGTTACAGCGCTTTTTATACCAAGACGTACAGGAATTAAAAGCCGTACTGCAACAAACAGCCACATATAGTAACGCCATTTAGACACGTATGTACGCTTTAAAAGCGGCGAAACCGCTAAGAGCAGCAGTATAAGAACGGAAACAGGTATCGACATTTCAAGTATGTCAATAAACATATTTACCATATTATTTTCCCTCTTTCTTTATCTTCTCAATAAAAGCGTCCAGTTCCTCTATGTCCTTGTCTGATATTTCATTTGTGTCGTAAAGCGTTGTCACAAGGTCAGTTATCGTGCTTCTGCCGCGCAGCTTTGAGATAAAAGACCTGCTCTCAACCGCTATGTAGTCCTTTTCATTAACAAGCGGCTCAAAAGCCTTGCTCTTGCCCTGCATACTCGCCTTTAAAAAATCACGGTCTACAAGGCGCGTTAAAAGCGACTGCAAAGCGCCCTGGCTCCAGGGACGTTTTTCTTCAAGCTGCTTTTTAATTTCCGTAGTGGTTATCGGTGTTTCGTTTGACCATATAACCTGCATAATTTCAAGCTCTGTTTCCGGTATCTTTTTAATCTTCATTTTAATCTTCTCCTTAAACTGCAGTTGTAGTATACCTATATACTACAACAGTAGTAGTGATTTGTCAAGAGGTTTTTGAAAAGTTTTTATTTTTTCTATTGAATATGGAGCTTTTTTGTTGTATAATGTAAAGTGAGTAAATATTAACTTTCAGGAGGTTTTTATAAAATGGCAAAGGAAAAAGTTGTTCTCGCCTACTCAGGCGGACTTGACACATCAATCATTGTACAGTGGCTCATTGAGAACTACGGCTACGAGGTTATCTGCGTGTGCGGCGATGTCGGACAGGGCAAGGAAACAGACGGTCTTGAGGAAAGAGCAAAGAGAGCGGGCGCGTCAAAGTGCTACATCGCTGATTTGCGCGACGATTATGTAAAGGATTACATATTCCCCACCTTAAAGGCGGGCGCGGTTTACGAGGGCAAGTACCTTTTGGGTACTTCACACGCAAGACCGATTATCGCAAAGAAGCTTGTAGAGATTGCTCACAAGGAAGGCGCGGTTGCTATCTGCCACGGCGCAACAGGCAAGGGTAACGACCAGGTTCGTTTTGAACTTACGATCAAGCATTTCGCGCCGGATATGCCGGTGATCGCTCCGTGGAGAGAATGGTCCATCAAATCACGCGATGAGGAGATCGATTACGCGGAAGCGCATAACGTTCCGCTGAGGATCAATCGTGAGACGAATTATTCCAAGGATAAGAACCTCTGGCACCTTTCTC
>JAFQYK010000004.1 GCA_017406485.1 Clostridia bacterium | reverse complement strand
ACATTCTCCTTTGCGAGAATATCCATACCGAGCTTCAAGGTCGCCATTGACGAGTACAAATGCGTTCTCATCATATTTGCAAGATTGAATTTCGCATTGGGTGTTCGTACAAACAGCGGTCTGCCCTCTGCCATATCGGTAATGTTCTCGCCTGAGAAATAGTTGTAGGAAAGAAGTCCGCCGCAATCCTTGTCACCCTCTAACGCCTTTGTGTAGAGTTTGCCGTAAAGGTCGCCTGTGCTTATCTCTGTACCTGTCAAGTCGGCAAATTCACGGAAAATATTTACCCAGGCGTTCAAATCTGATGTGCAGGTGTTTACGTGTACCATAGCGACATCATCACCGCAGGGAGTAGTTACAACGTCAATTTCGGGATAAGCGTTCTTTAGCGGCTCGTCAAGTACAACCATTGCAAACACGCTCGTACCAGCCGAAACGTTGCCTGTGCGCTTTGTTATGCTGTTCGTGGCAACCATACCCGTACCCGCGTCACCCTCCGGCGGACACATTGGTATACCGCCCGTCAGATCGCCTGTCGGGTCAAGCAGCTTTGCGCCCTCGTCCGTAAGCGTACCCGCGTTTTCACCTGCGACAAGCACCTTGGGGAGAATATCCTCGGCAACAATTCCTGCCGCCTTAACCTTATCCAAGGCGTAAAACTTTTCAAGCATACCCTTGTTATAATCGCGCGTCTTGCTATCAATCGGGAACATACCCGAAGCCTCGCCCACGCCCAAAACAAAGCTGCCTGTGAGCATCCAGTGAACATAACCGGCAAGCGTTGTCTGATATTTTACAGAGGGTACGTGTTCCTCGCCGTTCAGAATTGCCTGATACAGATGCGCTATACTCCAGCGCTGCGGAATGTTGAAGTCAAATAGCTTGCTAAGCTCTGCCGCCGCGTCCGCCGTCATAGCGTTGCGCCACGTCCTGAACGGTGCAAGTAAATTCTTTTCCGAGTCAAACGCCATATAACCGTGCATCATTGCGCTTATACCGATTGCACCGACGGTTGTAAGCGCAATGCCATACTGATTTTTAACGTCCGCCTTTAATTTTGCGTAGCAGTCTTGTATGCCGTTCCAAATGTCGTCTAAGGTGTATGTCCATACGCCGCTAAGCAGGCGGTTCTCCCATTCGTGGTCGCCCTGCGCTATCGGCTTGTTGGTGTCGTCAACCAATACAGCCTTGATACGCGTTGAGCCAAACTCAATACCGAGCGCAGTTTTACCGCCATTGATAGCCGCTTTTATATTTTCCATAATTAACCTCCCTTATTAAATCATACTTGAATTCATTATAACATTTTAACATTCATTTGTAAATAGATAGATGAATTATTGACATATAAACAAAAATAATGTAAAATTACATAGCATATAGCGCGGAAACCGATTTTTTGCGTTCTATCTGCCCTTAAATATTGCTAAAGGGCGGACGATTATTACGAAAAGAGATTTATATATGAAAAGGATAGTTTCAATTCAAGATATATCGTGTTTTGGTAAGTGCTCACTTACGGCTGCGCTGCCGATAACGTCAGCTATGGGTATAGAAACGTGCGTCATTCCGACAGCCGTTTTATCCACGCACACGGGCAGCGGCTTTGAGGGCTATACCTATCACGACCTTACCTCGGACATTCCGGAAATAGCCGCCCATTGGAAACGGCTCAATCTGCGGCTTGACGCGATTTGTACGGGCTACCTTGGCTCGTTTGAACAGATAAAGATTGTGTCGGACTTTTTTGACAGCTTCATGACAAAGGAAAACCTGATAATCATTGACCCGGTTATGGGCGACAAGGGTAAGTATTACGCCGGTTTTGATGATAACTTTGCACACGAAATGCGTAAGCTCTGCCGCAAGGCGGACGTTATTCTGCCGAATCTCACAGAAGCCGCGCTGCTTCTTGATGAGGAATATGCGGGCGAAGGCTATGACGAGGAGTACATAAAAAATCTTCTTGTAAGGCTGTCCGCGCTCGGTTCAAAAATAGTTGTGCTTACCGGCGTGAGCTTTGATGATAACAGTCAGGGCGTTATGTCATATAATAGGGAAACAGGTGAGTTTTCCTCGTATTTCAGCGACAATATCCCCGGCTATTTCCATTCCACCGGCGACGTGTTCTCCGCGACGCTTTCCGGCGCGCTTGTGAAGGGCTTTAATATGGGTAAGGCGATAAAAATAGCAGTTGACTTCACCGTAGACTGTATAAAACACACCTTAGGCCACGAAAAGGAGCACTGGTACGGCGTTATGTTTGAAGAGTGTATAGGTGATTTAATTGAAATGATTAAATGATGATAAACACTTGAAAATATACCGGTTTTGTGATAAAATAACTATGTATGAACTAAATTAGAAGGAGTATATATTATGTCAGGACATTCAAAATGGAGTACGATTAAGCGCAAAAAGGGCGCGAACGACGCTCAGAGAGCTAAGATATTTACAAAGATTGCGCGTGAGATTATAGTTGCCGTAAAGGCGGGCGGTCCCGACCCCGACAACAACGCGAGCCTTAAAGACGCTATTGCAAAGGCGAGAAGCAACAATATGCCGAACGACAATATAAACCGCACAATAAAGAAAGCCGCAGGCGATACAGATACGGATAACTATGAGAGCATCACCTACGAGGGTTACGGTCCCGCCGGTGTGGCGGTTATCGTGAACACGTTGACCGACAACAGAAACAGAACAGCTGCCGATGTGCGCCACGCATTTGACAAAAACGGCGGTACTATGGGACAGACAGGCTGCGTCAGCTTTATGTTTGACCAGAAGGGTGTCATTGTTATAGAAAATGACGATATAGACGAGGAAGAAATCACAATGGCAGCTCTTGAAGCCGGCGCGGAGGATATTGAGGTTGACGACGAGGCGATTGAGATTACAACTGCGCCGAATGATATGGGTACTGTCCGTGACGCGCTTGCGGAGAAGTACGAAATTTCCTCAGCCGAGGTAAGTATGGTACCGCAGACAATGACCGCGCTTGAAGGCGAGGAGCAGATTAAGAATATGACAAGACTTCTCGATATGCTCGAGGACAATGACGATGTACAGGATGTATACCACAACTGGGAAATGCCTGACGAGGTATAAAATTGCCCATAGCACCACTTTTTGCCGAGGGCGGTACCTGCGTACAGCACCGTCGGCTTCAAAGCGGCACTCTGAACAATTTTCTATCCTAGTCAAAGAATAACTGTTAAATAAAGAGGTATGGTGAAAGAACGCAGTTCTTTCGCTTCCTATTTGTCCTTGAACGAAGTGAAAGGATGGCTTATTACTATGAATAAAAATATTATAAAACTCCTGCAAAACACTTGGGGACTGCTCGTGTTTGCGCTTATATGCGGACTTGCGTATTATGCGGTTGTGCTGAAATTCATTTTAGCGCACACCGACAAGGGCGGACATATGCTCGGATTTTTCTTTGCACCGCTTATAATCTGCGGCGCGGCGCTGGTTCTTGTCAAGGTAATAAAGCAGTGTATGGAAAACGGCAACGAGGGTAAGGCGCTTATAATTTTCTGGGCGCATATAGTCTTTATAATCGCCGCTGCGGCGATTGCCGTAACAATATTTATGTGAAACAAAACGGACTTCACCCGAAGTCCGTTTTTTGGTGCCTTTCGTTCAAATATTTTTCCCTTGTCGCAATGCCTCCGCGTATGTGACGCTCTGCTTTATTCTGCTCTAAAACACGCTGCGCCTCCTTGTGCAGCGCGGGATTTATTTTCTGCAGTCTCTCGTGAATGTCCTTGTGAACCGTGGATTTTGATATGTTGAACACCCTTGCCGCGCCGCGCACGGTTGCCCCGTTCTCAATTATGTACTGCGCGGTCTTAACCGCGCGCTGTTCTATATAATCCTTCATTCTCCCACCGACCTTTCTCTTTGTACTCAATATATATGTGAGAAAGAAAGGATTTATGTTTGTCTTGAAAATTTCCTGTAAGACATAAATATCGCCTTATTTTGTTGACAGAATATTCAAATAATGATAGAATAATGTATAATGGAGTAATATTGCGTGAAAGGATGATACTTACTATGTTAGTCACAAAAATAGTCCTGATTGTAGTTGGTATTTTTGCCGTACTGCTATCATTCAAGGCAGACTTTGTCGCGGAGCGTATTCTTCACAAGGAGAATGATCCAAAGGCGATAATGCGAGTCAAATACGTTGCGCTTGCCTTGGCAGTCGTGGTTTGTATAGTAGCTTTTACAGTAAGATGATTTTGAAAACAATTAAAGGAGTAAAAATAAATGGAAGACGCAAAGAATTTAGCAAAGACATATAACCCGCAAGAGTTTGAGGACAGGCTCTATAACGAGTGGGTGACAAAGGGATATTTCCACGCGGAGGTTGACAAGAAAAAGAAGCCGTTTACAATCGTTATCCCGCCCCCGAACGTTACGGGTCAGCTTCATATGGGACACGCGCTTGATGAAACGCTGCAGGATATTCTTATCCGTTACAAGAGAATGCAGGGCTACAACGCTCTCTGGGTACCCGGAACAGACCACGCCGGCATTGCGACGCAGGCGAAGGTTGAGGCGGAGATACGTGAAAAGGAAGGACTTTCACGCTATGACCTTGGACGCGAAAAGTTTTTGGAGCGCGTTTGGGACTGGAAGCACCAGTACGGCAGCAGAATTATAAACCAGCTTAAAAAGATAGGCTCGTCATGCGACTGGGAGAGAGAACGCTTCACGTTGGATGAAGGTCTTTCAAAGGCGGTCAGAGAGGTATTCGTAAACCTCTACAACAAGGGACTTATTTACCAGGGCTCACGTATTATAAACTGGTGTCCCCATTGTATAACCGCGCTTTCCGATGTCGAGGTTGACCACGAGGAGCAGGCAGGTCATTTCTGGCACATTAAATATCCGATTAAGGACAGCAACGATTTCGTAATCATTGCCACAACGCGTCCCGAAACTCTCTTCGGTGATACGGCTGTCGCTGTAAACCCCGCGGACGAGAGATATAAGGATTTGGTAGGCAAGATGCTTTTGCTGCCGCTTACTGACAGAGAGATACCGGTAGTGGCGGACGAATATGTTGACAAGGAGTTCGGTACCGGCTGCGTTAAGATTACACCGGCGCACGACCCCAACGACTTTGAGGTAGGTCTGCGTCATAATCTTGCTCAGATTAAGGTTATGAATGATGACGCGACAATGAACAGCTATGCCGGCAAGTACGAGGGTATGGACCGCTATGAGTGCAGAAAGGCGATGATTAAGGACCTTGAGGAAATGGGTCTTTTGGTCAAGGTCGAGGATCACAGCCACAATGTCGGACAATGCTCGCGCTGCGGCACAACAGTTGAACCGATAGTTTCAAAGCAGTGGTTCGTTAAGATGAAGCCGCTTGCACAGCCTGCGATAGACGCTGTTAAGAATGATGAAACGGAATTTGTACCGGAGCATTTTGAGAAGGTTTACTTCCATTGGCTCGAAAATATCCGCGACTGGTGTATTTCGCGCCAGCTTTGGTGGGGGCACAGAATACCTGCGTACTACTGCGACGAGTGCGGCGAGATGGTTGTCACAAAGGACGAAAAGCCCGTCTGCCCCAAGTGCGGCAGGGAAATGCGCCAGGATCCCGACACACTTGACACCTGGTTCTCATCAGCGCTTTGGCCGTTTTCGACGCTCGGCTGGCCGGAAAAAACAGAGGAAATGGATTACTTCTATCCGACGAGCGTGCTTGTTACCGGCTATGACATAATTCCGTTCTGGGTAATGCGTATGATGTTCTCGGGTATCGAGCATACAGGTCAGGTGCCGTTTAAGCACGTATTTATACACGGTCTTGTGCGCGACAGCCAGGGAAGAAAGATGTCAAAGTCACTGGGCAACGGTATTGACCCGCTTGAAATAATCAACCAGTACGGCGCGGATGCGCTGCGCTTCACTCTTGCGACAGGTAATGCGCCCGGTAATGATATGCGTTTCTACACCGAACGCGTAGAGGCAAGCCGTAACTTTGCGAATAAGATTTGGAACGCTTCGCGTTTTACTTTGATGAATTTGGATATTACCGAAAACAAGCTGCCCGACCTTAACGATTTACAGCTTGAGGATAAGTGGATTTTGTCAAAGTACAATGACGTTGTAAAGACGGTTACGGAAAACCTCGACCGTTATGAGCTTGGCGTTGCGCTCTCAAACCTTTACGATTTCATTTGGGAAAGCTTCTGCGACTGGTATATTGAGCTTGTTAAGCCGAGACTTTTTGACAAGGAGAACCCGACTGCAAAAACGGCGCAGTATGTATTGACATATGTGCTTTCAAACACAATGAAGCTTCTTCACCCGTTTATGCCGTTTATCACTGAGGAAATATGGCTTCACCTTCCGCACGAGGGCGAGAGCATAATGATAAGCGACTGGCCCGTATACGATGAAAAGCTGAAGTTTGCGGAAGCCGAGAACAGTATGGAGCTAATAATGCAGGCGATAAGCGCGATAAGAAACCGCCGCGCGGAGATGAACGTTCCGCCGTCAAAGAAGGCTAAGGTTATAATCGTAACCGACAAAACCGATGTGTTCAGCAAGGGAACAGTATTCTTTGAAAAGCTGGCGTCCGCAAGTGAGGCTATTGTACAGACGGATAAAACAGGCATAGGCGAGAACGCCGTAAACGTGGTTGTTCCGTCAGCCGAGGTTTACCTGCCGCTTGACGAGCTTGTTGACAAGACAAAGGAGCTTGAACGCCTTAACGCCGAAAAGAAAAAGCTGGAGGGCGAGATTAAGAGAGTTGAGGGCAAACTTTCAAACCAGGGTTTTGTTGCCAAGGCGCCGCAAGCAGTCGTTGAGGAAGAAAAAGCCAAAGGCGAGAAGTATAAGGAAATGCTATCGAAGGTTTTGGAAAGTATCAAAAATATGGAAAATATGTAATTCTGAAAGATAAGCAAAAGGACTGCTCACTGAGCAGTCCTTTGTTAAATCATAACAGCAATCGCGCTGTAATTGTCGTTACGTTCGATTTCGTTTTTGTGCAGCACTTCAAGCATTTTCTCAAGCCATTCCTTCGGAGAGAATGACTCGGCGAAAGATTTTTCAATATCACTTTCGCGTACATATTCCCAAAAACCATCGCTGCAGAGTAAAAACGCATCGCCGCTTTTTAAAGGAATTTCCTCCGAGATGTCCGCACTGCTGCTTATTCCGCCAATACAATGTGTAAGACGGTTCTGGTTCGGACTTGTACGGATTTCATCATAGCTGATAAGTCCACCCTGAAACTCCATAAACGCCATACTGTGGTCATCGGTGATAAGTGAAATTTCGCCGCCCGTAATAAAATATACGCGGCTGTCGCCAACGTGCGCCCAAACCGCACGCTCGCCGTTCGTTAAAAGCAGCGTGACTGTTGTTGACATATCAAACAGTCCGGGTTTTATCGTGCGCTCTGTTATAAGCGCGTTTGTTGCCGCCTCGATATATTCCTCAGCCGCCCTTTGTGACAGCTCCGGTTTTTTTTCAAATTCCGCGCAAATAGTTTCAGCAACGAGTCTTGACGCAACCTCGCCGCACTCGTGACCGCCAAGACCATCGCATAAAACGAAGCACCATATACCGCTCACCTCAGCACTGCAGATAAAGTCCTCGTTATTCTCTCTGCCGCCTCTGTTAGTTATTGACGCTGCTCTCATTGTTTAGCTCCTTACCCTCCGTCACAAACGGAATATCTTTTTTTTCTCCGGCTGCGTTTTCGTTTGCAGTCCCGCTGTCCTGTTGTGAGTAATTTGCTCCAACGTCATTTGCGCCGGTCAGCGAATTGATTTTCTCCTGCATTGTAAGCCGTTCACCGAGCGACTCTTCATAAAGCGACTTATAGTGGTTTATCGAGGACATCATAAAAATGCTTGTCACTATCTGCACAATAATCACAGCGGCCAAAACGGCAAGCGTTATCCACAGTATTTTTTCACGCTTTACGGCGCTTGTCTGGGTTTTCAGACGTTTGTAATCCATCTAATCTTCCTTTCAGAGCTGTTTTTTAAACTCCTTCAAAAATCTCGAATATTTCGGAATGCTTTTTTGATTAAACTTCACACCAAGTGCGGTAAGCCTATCAATAATCTCGCTGCTTATCGCGTCCACGTACTCAGCCTCAACCTCATAATCGGTTTTTCCGAAATATGTTGTCTTGTCAAGGCAAAGCTCCGTCTTGCCGCGGTGAAGCAAATAACGCGTTGTTACTGAACTGCCGAGTCTGTACAGCTCGCCGACGTGCATATTTGTCAGCTTGTAAGCGGTTTCGGCGTCGAGCGTTTCGGGAATGCCGTCTATATCGTATTCGTATTCCTCGCAAATTTGAAGCGGGCTTCTGTTTGCTTTGTCGAGCTTCACCTGCAACCTTGAAACGCCGTTTACAACGCGCACACGCACCATTATATGGTTCTTGTTTAAAACACCGTCGTGGTCGGTGTAATAATTATTCTCCTGCTCAAATGAGCTTTCCCATTCAAACGCTTTCTTAACGCGCTCATAGGTTTTTAAGTCAACAATACGTTTTAACTCTGTTTCCGTCATATAAACTGATTTCTCTCCTCTCTGTATGTATATCCTATTTTTGCCAATTTATCTTCTATATCCTCTCTTTGAAGCTCCATATCATCGCATAGCGCGTCAAGGCTCGGATAGAAGTCGCGCAGCTTTGTGTTTATGAAGCTTAAAAGGATTGCGCTGTCTTGCGGTATATTCATTTTGTTTCACCTAAATAGTCTTTTATAACTGTTCTTATCTTATTATTGCCCTTTTTGATTTTATATTCAACCGCGGGAATAACTGTTTTAGGGTAGCGCAGATTTGTGTTCGGTGACGCCGGGATAACAATGCTTTTGCCGTCGCCCAGGACGCTGCATTCGCTTTCGCTGCGTACTGCAAAGCCGGCGTCATATGCGGTGCAGTCATATTCCGACACAATCTCGTGTTCTCTTATATGTCCCTCATCATTCGGGATAACAGTGGTTTTAACGTCAATTCCCTTAAACGGCGACCACTTGATTATAACGCGGTCACTTTCGACCTTTGCCGTCTTGAAGTGCCTGCGAACCATAATAAGACCGTCAATGTCAAACACAAGCATATTATCGGGTGCGGCTTCGGCGAGGCTTATCTGGCTTCTCATAACGTTAAAGCCAAAGTGCGCGCTGTACGCAAATTTAAGATATTTCGGTATAATCTGTCCGCAGTCAAAATATTCGTTCTCACCTGTGGGATATACAACTGTTTTGCCGTTTCTGCGCGAGATAAGCATATTCGCGCTTTTAACGGCAATCTGCTTTTCAAGCGCCGGCATAGGCGCGGCTTCGGCTGTCCAAAATTCGTGATTGTCGGGAAGCATTAAAAACGCGTATGCTTTAAGTCCCCAGTAAGGCGAGCCGTGAGCGTTGTAATGCTCAGCCATTAAAAGATTTGGGTAATCATATCCTACCGACAAAATACCGCCGTGGTCAAAAATATCCTTCTCAAGCCAGTTGTCGAGATTGCGCTTGATAAGTCCTTTCATTACATCCATCGGGAACGGACGTATACCGGCAATCAGGCACGCGCTCCAGAAGGCTGTCTGAGCAAAGCGGTAGGTGAGTGAACGGCCGTAGGGAAGAGCCTCACCGTCCTCGTCAAACCAGTAAATAAACGTTTTCGCAAACTTCGCTGCGCGTTCCTTATAAAGCGCTGCGCGTTTCGGGTCGTCATTTTCCATTGCCTTTGCGTAAATAAGACCGTAAAAGTGGAACGCAAACGCGATATAGTAATCTGTCTGACCGTGTACGCCGTCCTTGTACCAGCCGTCAGCAATATAAAACTCGTCAAGACGCGTTAAATCCTCGTTGAGCTTTTCTTCGCTGTACCTTAAACCGAGTTTTTTAAACGCGATATTCACAAGCACACGGAAAAATCTCCAGTTGCTGTCGCAAACGTCGTGTTCGTTTATCTGCCAAAGCCATTTTGTAAGGTTGTTTTTTGCCTCGTCCGTGAGCGGCTCCCAAAGCCTGTCCGCAGCAAACAGCATACCGTAGGCTATAGACGCCATTTCAACATACCTCTGGTCACGCTCGCCGGTGACGCCCCAATAAGTTTCGCTTTCGGGGTCGGTACCCTCTGTGATGCCGCTAATGTAAAGCGTTTCAAAATGCGTATCGCTGCCGCCGCCGGCAAAATAGGGAACAAGTCCCCACAACGGGCGCGCAAACGCCTCCATATCGCCTGCTGTGTCATCATACCAGGCTCTGTGCTGCGCGTACCGAACCATACCGCCGCTAAAATATTGTTTCAACGGATTTATTATGTCAAAAAGCTGTTTAATAAAATAATTCTTATCATTCATATCTCAATTTCCTCCATTTTAATTATACCACCTTTTTCCTTAATTGTAAACAATGAAAAAAGCGTCAGTGACGCTTTTTCATTCAATCTCTCCGTGTTTTTCGTACTCGGAAACTTTCTTTATTTTATTTTCATCATCCACAAACACGACAGACGGCTTATGTGTTTTAGCTTCATCCGGAGTCATATTGCAGTACGCCATAATTATGACCTTATCCCCGACATCCACGCACCTTGCCGCAGCGCCGTTAAGGCAGATAACGCCGCTGCCCGCTTCGCCGGCTATTGTGTATGTTTCAAGACGGTTGCCGTTGTCAATATCCACGACCTGTACCTTTTCATATTCAAGTATACCCGCCGCCTCTAAAAGCGCGCTGTCAACCGTTATCGAGCCGACATAATTAAGCTCCGCCTGCGTCACTGTTGCGCGGTGGATTTTTCCTTTAAGCATTGTAATTTCCATATAACGCACCTCACTCCAAAATGAAGTTGTCAATCAGTCTTGTCTTGCCGATATAAACCGCCATAGCACATAAAAGCGGCTTCTGCACCGTTTCAAGCGTTTCAAGGTTGTTTAAGTCAACCATTTCAACATAGTCAATTTTAGCAAGCGGTTCCTTTTCTATCTCCGCCTTAATTGTGTCAACAACCTTTGCCGCGCTTAATTCGCCGTTTTCAATCATCTTCTTACCGGTTTCAAGCGAGCGCGACAGGCACAGTGCGGCTTTTCTCTCGTCAGCGCTCAGATATGTGTTTCTCGAACTCTTTGCAAGTCCGTCTGCTTCTCTTATAATCGGGCAGCCGACAATCTCAATATCGAAATTCAAATCCTTCACCATCTTGCGTATAACGCAAAGCTGCTGCGCGTCCTTTTGGCCGAAATACGCCTTGTCGGGCGTTACTATGTTAAACAGCTTCGACACAACAGTGCAGACACCGGAAAAATGTATAGGGCGCGTTTTGCCGCAAAGCACCTTTGTAATCTTATTCATATCAACAAAGGTCAGCGCGTTATCGTACATCTCGTCAGCCTCTGGGTTAAATATAATATCTGCGCCCGCCGCCTCACAAAGTGCCGCGTCAGCGCCCAAATCACGCGGATAGCTTTCAAAATCCTCGTTCGGGCCAAACTGCGTGGGGTTAACAAAGTCGCTCACAACAACGCGGTCATTTTCCGCTACCGCGCGGTCAATAAGGCTCTTGTGTCCCTCGTGGAGATAGCCCATTGTGGGGACTAAACCGACCGACAGCCCCTCGCGGTGCCACTGCTTTATTATAGGTCTTAACTCGTCTATCTTCTTTATAATTTGCATTGTTCCAATACCTCTTTATCTATCTTGAATGTATGTTCTTCAGCCGGAAATAACTTGTTTTTTACCTCGTCGATATACGCTTTAAAGCTCTTTTTCATTTCCTCGCCGACGTTGCCGAAATGCTTTACAAACTTCGGTGTAAAGTCAGAGTACATCGCAAGCATATCCTGATATACAAGCACCTGACCGTCACACGCGTTACCTGCGCCTATGCCGATTGTGGGGATTGATAAAATACTTGTTATATACGCCGCCAAATCCGCCGGAACGCACTCCAAAGTGACCGCAAACGCGCCTGCTTCCTCTACCGCCTTAGCGTCGGCTATAAGCTGCTTCGCCTGCTCTATTGATTTGCCCTGTACCTTAAAGCCGCCGAATGCGTTTACCGATTGCGGCGTCATACCAATGTGCGCCATAACAGGTATCTGCGCGTCAACAATCGCGCGTATATGCTCCTTGTATTTCACGCCGCCCTCTAATTTTACCGCGTCGGCGCGACCTTCCTTTATAATTCTGCCCGCGCTTACCACCGCGTCGTAAACGCTCGTCTGATATGACATAAACGGCATATCCACCACAACCATAGCATTTTCCGCTCCGCGACTGACTGCCGCGCCGTGGTGTATCATATCCTCCACCGTTACGGGGAGGGTATTTTCATAGCCAAGCATTACCATACCGAGTGAGTCACCGACAAGAATTGCGTCAATTCCCGCCTCATCCATAAGTTTTGCGGTCGAATAATCGTATGCAGTGAGCATTGTAATCTTTTCGCCGCTTTCCTTTGCCTTTTTAAAACTTGCAGTTGTAAATTTCATTTTTCGGTCTCCTTGTCAAAATAAAAGTCCGTACCAACAAATGATACGGACAGTATTTTCCCATGACAAAAGTAATAACTACCTTATATCTGGTGCAGTTTCCTTTCGGAATATTGCCCGTCCACGATATTGTAGCATACTTTGTTTTATTATGCAATAGTTTTTTTCAGCTTCTTCTTAGTGAACCAAATATAAAACGCGACCGATATACCTGCGGCAATCGTCCAGCCTACCGGCCAGCTTAGCCAAATACCGATTTCGCTGTTCATTGAATACGAGAGTATGTACGCAAGCACAACGCGCAGTACCAAATCCGTAAACGTCGAGGTCATAAACGCGCTCATAAGTCCGGCGCCGCGTAAAAGTCCGTCTGCCATAAGCTTTATCGCTGCAACGAAATAAAACGGCGACGCGATACGCAGAAAGTCGGTTCCCACCTGAATGATTGACGTTTCGTGCGAGTTTACAAATATATTCATCATCATTGTAGGAAAGATAAAATACGCTATAAAGAACGGCAGCGCGGTAACAAAAGACATCAAAAGCCCCGTCTTAAAGCCGCTGCGTATGCGGTCAGGCTTGCCCGCGCCGGTGTTTTGCGCGGTATAGCTTGACATTGCGTTGCCAAGCGTGGCAAAGCTGGTTATGGTAAACGTGTTTAATTTAATCGCCGCGCTGTAGCCGGCTATGACGTCCGAGCCGAAGAAGTTTACACGCGTCTGTATAAACAGATTTCCGACCGAAACAAAGCTCTGCTGCAAAATACTCGGCACGGCGATACGCGATATTCTTCCAAGCATACGCCACGAGAATTTTTTGTATGACTGTGACGGTATTTTTTTGACGCGCATCATAAGCACAATAAACGCCAGAACCGAAGATATACCCTGCGCGATAAACGTCGCCCACGCAACGCCGGCAACGCCCATATTAAACGCCGCGACAAACAATATGTCCAGCCCTATATTTCCGAGTGAGGACGCTATAAGGAAGTAGAGCGGCGTTCTGCTGTCGCCCAGCGCGGTAAACGCGCCTGTACATATGTTGTATATAAAGAGAAACATAAGTCCCCATATGTAAACGGAAAGGTACGTCATTGAATCCGCCATTATGTTGTCGGGGGTGGCGAGCATTTGAAGCATCGGGCGGCAGAAAACTATACCCGCCGTTGTCAGAATAGCGGCAAGTACGGCTATCGAAATAACCGAGGTGAATATTGCCGTTTTGAGCTTTTCAAAGTTTTTCGCACCGAAAAGCTGCGATATTACTACCGCAGCTCCTACATTCGCGCCTGTGGCTATTGCCATAAAAATCATTGTAATAGGGTATGACGCGCCGACAGCCGCCAAGGCTGCCGCGCCTACAAACTTACCTGCAACAACGCTGTCAACAATGTTGTAGAGCTGCTGAAACACAACGCTCAGTAGCATTGGTACAAAGAAGCTCCATAAAACACGGGAGGTTTTTCCCTCCGTGAGGTCGGTTATCATTTATGTCATCTCTTTTCTTTAGTCCTCAATATCCACCGGATATTTACCGCTGAAGCAACCGTCGCAGTAGCCGCAGTTCGCGTCAGGTATAATCTTTTTAAGCGCGTCAATGCTCAAAAATCCAAGACTGTCCGCGCCGATAAGTTCACGTATGCCGTCCATCGAATAGTTGCACGCCACAAGCTGATCGCGTGACGGTACGTCCGTACCGAAGTAGCACGGCCACATAAACGGCGGAGCTGACGAGCGGACGTGTACCTCCTTTGCGCCGAAGTGGCGCAAAAGGCTTACAATTCTCTTTGACGTTGTACCGCGTACGATTGAGTCGTCAACCATAACAACGCGCTTTCCCTCAACCGTTGAACGCAGGACGTTCAGCTTAATTCTGACCGCGTTTTCGCGCATTGCCTGCGAGGGCTGAATAAACGTTCTGCCTATGTATTTATTCTTGACAAAGCCAATGCCGTAGGGTATTCCGCTTTCCATAGCAAAGCCCATTGCCGCGCTTATGCCGCTGTCGGGTACGCCTATTACAACGTCCGCATCGGCCGGGTGTTCCTTTGCAAGGTATTTACCTGCGAGCATACGGCTGTCGTGCGCCGACTGACCCTCAATCACGCTGTCGGGACGCGCAAAGTAAAGGTATTCAAATATACACATCGTATGCGGCTTTGTACCGACGTACGTCTTAATGCTCTTAACCTGACCCTCGCAAACGACAACAATTTCGCCCGGTTCAAGATTACGCTCAAACTCCGCGCCGACACTGTCAAGCGCGCAAGTTTCCGAAGCGAACACAATCGCATCGCCGCGTCTGCCCATACAAAGCGGACGGAAGCCCCACGGGTCACGCGCCGCTATGAGCTTACGGGGACTCATAACGATAAGAGAAAACGCGCCCTTTAAATGCGGAACTGCTCTCTCAACCGCTGCCTCGATGCTGCCGCAGTTGAGTCTTTCCTTTGCAATCGTGTATGCAATCATCTCCGTATCGGTGGTCGTCTGGAAAATCGCGCCTGTAACGCTAAGCTCGTCCATAAGATGACCCTT
>JAFQYK010000426.1 GCA_017406485.1 Clostridia bacterium | reverse complement strand
GAAAAGGTCGAGGAGCATACGCGCGATATGCGTAAGCGTCTTTTAAAGGCGTTCGGCTACAGCTACGAGGACGTTATGACATCAATTTTGCCTATGGCGCTTGGCGGCAGCGAGCCTATCGCCTCAATGGGTAAGGATTCACCGATTGCCGCATTATCAGACGAGCCGCAGCCGCTGTTTAACTACTTCAAGCAGCTTTTCGCGCAGGTCACAAACCCGCCCATTGACGCAATTCGTGAGGAAATAGTCACCTCAACCACGGTATACATAGGCGAGGACGGCAATATTCTTGAAGAAAAGCCCGAGAACTGCAAGGTTATAAAGATACACAACCCGATTTTAACCTCAACCGACATATTAAAACTTAAAAACATAAAGGAAAGCGGCTTTAAAACTGCCGTAATCCCCATACTTTATTATAAAAACACGCGGCTTGAAAAGGCAATAAAAAGACTGTTTTTGGAGGCTGACAAGGCGTACAGCGAAGGTGCAAACATACTTATCCTGTCAGACCGCGGCGTGGATGAAAACCACCTTGCCATTCCGTCGCTTTTAGCGGTAAGCGCGCTGCATCAGCACCTTGTAGCAATTAAACGCCGCACAAAGCTTGCCGTTGTCTTGGAGAGCGGCGAGCCGCGCGAGATACACCATTTTGCCGCACTTTTAGGCTACGGCGCAAGCGCGATAAATCCGTATTTGGCGCAGGAAACAATCCACGAGCTTATCCACTCTGACCTTCTTGACAAGGACTATTACGCCGCTGTTGACGATTATAATAACGCAGTGCTTCACGGCATTGTAAAAATCGCGTCCAAAATGGGTATAAGCACAATCCAGTCCTACCAAGGCTCACAGATTTTTGAGGCAATAGGCATAAGCAAGGAGGTCATTGACGAATACTTCACAGGCACGGTTTCAAGAATTGGCGGTATAACTCTCCGCGACATTGAAAGAAATATTGACCGTCTGCACACTGCCGCGTTTGATCCGCTTGGTCTTGAGAACAGTACGGAAATTGAGTCGCGCGGAAGTCATAAATTCCGAAGCGGCAAGGAGGAGCATTTATACAATCCGCAGACGATACATCTTCTTCAGGCGGCGGCACGGACAGGTAGCTATGATTTGTTCAAGCAGTATTCACACCTTATAACGGAGGAAATGAACCCTGTGAGCATTCGCGCTCTTTTAGACTTTAATTATGCCGAAAATCCTGTTCCGCTTGATGAGGTAGAAAGCGCACAATCAATAGTTCAGCGTTTCAAGACAGGCGCAATGTCCTATGGCTCAATTTCGGAAGAAGCGCACGAGGCTTTAGCGCGCGCTATGAATAAGCTGCACGGCAAGTCAAACTCCGGCGAGGGCGGAGAGAGTGACGAACGCCTTGCAAGCAAGGGCACGGACGATAACCGTTGCTCGGCTATAAAGCAGGTAGCGTCGGGACGCTTTGGCGTAACCTCGAAATACTTAAACAGCGCGGACGAAATACAGATTAAAATGGCGCAGGGCGCAAAGCCGGGCGAGGGCGGACATCTCCCCGGCGGAAAGGTATATCCGTGGATAGCGAAAACGCGCCACTCCACACCGGGCGTATCACTTATATCACCGCCGCCGCACCACGATATATATTCAATCGAGGATTTGGCGCAGCTTATATACGACCTCAAAAACGCAAACAAAAACGCGCGTATTTCCGTAAAGCTTGTATCGGAGTGCGGTGTGGGTACTGTCGCGGCAGGCGTGGCAAAGGCGGGCGCGGGCGTCATACTCATATCCGGCTACGATGGCGGCACAGGCGCGGCACCGAGAAGCTCAATATATAACGCGGGACTCCCGTGGGAGCTTGGACTTGCCGAGGCGCACAGGACGCTTATAATGAACGGACTAAGGAATAAGGTTGTAATCGAAACGGACGGAAAGCTGATGACGGGACGTGACGTTGCAATCGCGGCAATTTTAGGCGCGGAGGAATACGGCTTTGCAACCGCGCCGCTTGTAACGCTTGGCTGCGCGATGATGCGCGTATGTAACCTTGACACCTGCCCGTTCGGCGTTGCGACGCAGAACCCCGAGCTCAGAAAGCGTTTTAAGGGCAAGAGCGAGTATGTCGTAAACTTTATGATGTTTGTTGCAGAAGAATTGCGCGAATATATGTCAAAGCTGGGCGTGAGAAAGGTTGATGAATTGGTCGGCAGAATTGACCTTTTAAAGACAAAGAACATAGAAACCGAGCTTGATTTGAGCAACATATTAAACGGTGACTGCGCAAATGAAACGGTTGAATACAACAACAAGAACCTCTACGATTTTAAGCTCACCGAAACCGTTGACGAACGCGTATTATTGAAGAAATTTGCAAAAGCCTTAAACGACGGCACAGAAAAGACGCTTGAAATTGAGATAAAGAACACAGACCGATCACTTGGCACAATGCTTGGCTCGGAGATTACAAAGAAATACGGCGCAACCTTAAAGGAAGATACGATGACAGTAAAATGTCACGGCGCAGGAGGACAGAGCTTCGGCGCGTTTATCCCAAGCGGCTTAACGCTTGAGCTTGAAGGCGACAGCAACGACTATTTCGGTAAGGGCTTGTCGGGCGGTAAGCTCATTGTATATCCGCCCAAGGGTTCAAAATTTAAAGCGGACGAAAATATCATAATCGGAAATGTCGCGCTGTACGGCGCGACGAGCGGCAAGGCGTTTATATCCGGCGTAGCGGGCGAACGCTTCTGCGTGAGAAACTCGGGCGCAACTGCGGTAGTTGAAGGCGTGGGCGACCACGGGCTTGAATATATGACAGGCGGCCGCGTGCTTATAATAGGCAAAACCGGCAAAAACCTTGCTGCGGGAATGTCGGGCGGTATCGCGTATGTGCTTGACGAGGACAGGGATTTGTATACAAAGCTAAACAAGGAGCTTATCG
>JAFQYK010000425.1 GCA_017406485.1 Clostridia bacterium | reverse complement strand
GTTATTAAAGGACGATTTCTCAAGGTCGGCAATCATGTGCGGAGGCACACGGAATATTCGGCAGATTTCCGTTACTTGGAATTTCCGCGTCTCAAGGAACTGCGCCTCGTGAGGGTTTATGGAAATCGGACTGAACTTCATCCCTTCCTCAAGCACAGCGACCTTGTGTGCGTTGGAACTGCCGCCGTATGCGTCCTCCCACGCTTTTCGCACCTTTTCCGGCTCCTTCAGAACGCCCGGATGTTCAAGCACACCGCTTGGAGTTCCGCTGTTGGAAAAGAACGATGAGCCGTATTCCTCTGCCGCGATTGCAAGTCCGATGGCGTTCTTTGCCATCGCTATCGGCGAGTGACCGATAAGACCGTCAAAGCCGAGTCCCACGATATGCAGTATCTCCTCCTTGCGGAATATGACCGTGCCTTCTTTGTCAGTTGTGTATGTGTAGTAAAGCTTACCGTCCTTGCCGCGATCCACGCTCATCTTTTCCGGCATTAACGGATACAGTGCCATGACCTCGCCCCTGCCGTTCCGGATAATCTGCGAGTATGAGTTGCCCCAAAGCAATAGGTGCGACATCATAACCTCGCGCCATACAAAGCTGTTCATTTCCGGATTCGGTATATCGTGAAGCAGTCTGTACAATGGATGCGTATAGACTTTTTCCTTGCCGTCATCGGTGTATTCGTAAAGATGAAACGGCAGACTCGCCACTGTCTCGCTTATGATACGGACGCAGGCATACACCGCCGTGGTCTGCATAGCTGAACGCTCTGTGACCGATTTGCCCGCCCATGTCCAGCCGAACGGAAAGAACCGACCGCCGCCGACGCGGTCACCGTTATGGTTTTCCGGTCTGTCCCTCGACCTGAAAATCGCTCTAAAAATGTTCATATTGAGTCCTCCAATCTAAAAAAGGGCGTAAAAAAAGCCATCTACACGTATGTGCGTGATGGCTATTAAATTTTTTACTCAGATATTGACTTTTGATAGCTTTTATGCTATCATATATTTGTAAATAAAAAGTTGCTTCGCAACTTTTTGAAATAAGCAAAATTGCTCACGTTGCGAGCAATTTACCATATTATAAAAAAGACAAATCGGAGTATATTAGTTATGTACGAAGTTGAATTTTATGAAAAGGCAAACGGCGAGTCTGAACTGTGGAATTTTCTTGAGGAACTGCGATTAAAATCAGCCACCAACAAGGACGCTCGTATTCAGTACAAACAGATAAGCCTTTACATACAGTTATTACAAGATGAAGGTACTCGTCTGCCGGAGGAAATCACAAAGCACATTGAAGACGGCATTTGGGAACTTCGTCCCGGTCACAACCGAGTATTTTATTTCTACTTTGAAAATGATACTTTTGTACTTTTGCATCATTTTCGCAAGAAATCACAGCGCACTCCGCGCCGTGAAATTGAACGCGCCAAAGCAGAGCGCAGTGACTATATAACCCGAAAGGAGCGTGTATAACATGCGTACATGGAATGATTACAAGGAGCATGTCAAAGCAGTTGATGCCGAGGCTGCCAAGGATATGGAGGAGATTGAAAACCTCGCTTCAATCGTAGGAACACTCATTGAGCAACGAAACGCTCTCGGAATTTCACAAAGAGAGCTTGCCACGATGTGTGGTATTCCTCAATCCTCGGTAGCAAGGATTGAGTCGTTTAAAACAACTCCTAACCTTGACACACTGCTTAAGATAATGCAGCCACTTGGTCTTAAACTGACCATTTCAGCAATTCAGTAAATTTCAAGGGCACCTTGCAACTGTGAGGTGCCTTTAAAATACAATAATTCCTCGTTGGTCGTAAATGCTGCCCTGTTGTGATATTTGATTTCGTATGCAGCGGTCAAGCGACATAATCGCCGCTACGATGCCGTCAATTTTCTCGGTTGACTTTGCCTTTGTAGGCTTTATATTCTCGGCAGCGTCGGTTTCAACCACGACATTTCCCGCCCTCCAACGAAGGACGGGATTGCCGCCGTGGATG
>JAFQYK010000424.1 GCA_017406485.1 Clostridia bacterium | reverse complement strand
GCGCTTTCCGACGCGCTTTTGGGCGCGGCTGCGCTCGGTGATATAGGCAAGCACTTTCCTGATACAGACGAGCGTTTTAAGGGCGCTGACAGCCGTGTGCTGCTCCGTGAGGTTGTGAGAATGATTGAAGAAAAGGGCTACAAGGTCGGTAACGTTGACGTTACAATAGTCGCTCAGCGTCCTAAGATGTCGCCGCATATTGAACAGATGAGAGCAAATATAGCTGCTGACTTGAAGGTAAGTATAGACGCGGTAAACGTCAAGGCGACCACAACAGAGAAGCTCGGCTTTGAGGGGCGCGGCGAGGGAATAAGCGCTACAGCCGTTGCACTATTGGAATAAACGGAGGACTTAGCTTGAACATATACGATTTTGACGAAACGATATACGACAGTGACAGTACAAAGGATTTTTACTTTTACTGTTTAAAACGCTATCCGAAAATCCTCTTGACCGTACCGCGAATGGCGTGGGGCTTTTTCCTATACACTCTCGGCGCGATAGAGAAAACACGCGCAAAGGAAATAATGTACCGTTTTCTGCGCCATATACCCGACATTGACGAGGCATTGGAGGACTTCTGGAATTTAAATGAGCATAAGATAAAAAAGTGGTATAAGGACAGGCAAAGGGAGGACGATATTATAATATCAGCTTCGCCCGAATTTCTGCTTGAACCGATCTGCAAAAGACTCGGTATAAAGCACCTTATGGCATCGCGCGTGGACAAGAAAACAGGGGAGTACACCGGTAAAAACTGCCATGATACCGAAAAGGTTAAAAGGCTTTATGAAAAATTCCCCGACGCGCACTGCGAGGAATTCTATTCCGACTCCTTATCCGACACACCGCTTGCCGAAATCGCGGATAAGGCTATGATTATACGCGGCGAAAGGCTTATACCGTGGAAGGAATACAAGCCGAAAAAATGGAAAATGTTTTTGACGCGCGAGTTTCTCTCATTCGTCATAGTCGGCGTTATAAACACGGGCAGCAATGTAATTTTCTCCGCGTTATACCGCCTGTTTATCCCTGATACAACGCTTGCTTTTTTTCCGGGATATATAACCTCAAACGTGGTGTCATACCTTTTAAACAGCTATCTCACATTCAAGGAAAAGCTCGGCTTCGTCAAATTTATAAAGTTCTTCATATCCTACATTCCGAACTTTATAATTCAAACCGCCATTGTCTGGCTGTTCGACAACTTCATCCACGGACCGAGCATTATAGCTTACGCGCTGGCTGCCGTAATAGGAGTACCGGTCACGTTTGTATTTATGAAAATATTCACCTTCAAAAAATCGGATACGTAATTGTATCCGATTTTTGCGTCTTATTCGATTAAAGCTTTAGCATCTCCGAGCGGCTTCATATTATCTAAACCGTTCCAGGTGAGCAGAGTTATTTGGCCTACCTCGGTATTTCCGTCAAGCGTTAAGCTTGCTTCAAGCGGCGCGGAAAGGTTGTCAAGGTCGGGGGTTAAATACATAATTCCGGCAAGTGCGTTATCTTCAGTGTAAACAGAAACGATAAACTGCGTATCTGCAAACTTTTCTTTAATATAATCTTCATTGTCTGTATTCGGATAATTATTAAATGTGATCTTAGCGTTTATTTCTGTCGGTGTATCACCGGCATTAATAGGCAAATTATCATGATTGGTTATAGTTACAGTATTATTAACTAACACATCAGTGAGATAAATGCTGTATGCAGCATTAAGTCTGCGGTTACCGGTCACTCTGCGAACATTACCGGAGGAGTCGGTATATGAAAGCGTTGACGGTGTGTCACAGCCGGCTATGAGATATGTTTTTAAATCCTTCGGAGTAAGCGAAGGATTCCTTGCTTTAAGTACAGCCGCCGCGCTTGAAACGAGCGGAGCAGCCTGGGACGTACCCTTAAATCTTATATAGCTGCTCGGACTGTAACTAACATTTCCGGTACTGTATATACTAACACCGGGCGCGTTTTCACCCGGCGCGGCAAGGTCAATGTTGACAGTGCCGTAATTGGAAAAGCTTGATAACGTATCGTTAGCCGCGCTTGACGCTATGGAGATTGTATTGTCATAGCCAAAGCCGGCCGGTCTTATCTGCAGGGATGGGTTGTCAACATTGAATTCGTTATTGCCTGCCGCGCATACAAAAAGCGTATTAGGACAGCTTTTTATTGCCTCGGTCATTACAGTGTCATAGGTGTTATTGTAAATACCCCAGCTGCAGTTTGCAATATCGCAGCCCATAAGTCCGGCATAGAGCAAGCCGGATAATATACACACTGAGGTGCTGCTGCCGTAATCATCAAAAACGCGTACACCTACGAGCTTCGCGTTTCCGGCAAGAGAAGCTACGCCAAGATTGTTATTTGTAACTGCAGACGCAATTCCGGCCACGTGTGTTCCGTGACCTTGAATTGACTGTAGTGGAGGACTGTTATACGGGTCAACGGGATCTGTCGGATCGGTATTTTTGCTCGTTTCCGTTGTAAAATCCCAGCCGTGTATATCATCAATATAACCGTTGTCATCATCATCAATTCCGTTATTTGGGATTTCGTTGGGGTTTTCCCAAATATTGTCTTTTAAATCCTCATGTTCGCGCATTAAGCCGGAGTCAAGAATGGCGATTTTTACATTTGAGCAGTCGATATGGTAATCCCAAACCTCCTCGGCACCGACTGCCTTAAGTGAGCTCTGTTCAGCTTCATAATACTGATCGTCAGGCACGCTCTCTTCCTCAAAACCGTCATCAAGATAATAGTAATAATTAGGCTGCGCCACGCTTACTGTGCCGGAATTGTTTAGCTTATCGACTGCTTCTAACACGTATTCTTTGCCCTGCACCGGCAAGGTGAGCTTTAAAAGTTCCTTTTTTCCGTCAGACACGGTTGATCTCAGCGAAAATGCCGACTTGCTTTCGGGCGTTGGGAACTCAAGAACATGGTCGATATCTGTAATTCCTAGCTCTTTTATAACATCATTAGCATTTTTGTCAGACTGTAATTTGAATAAACCGCTGCTCGGCTTTGTAATTACAAGCACCGAACCGGGATCAAAATCAGGTCTGCCATACTCATCGGCAGACGCAGTGACACTAAGCAGCAGTATTGTCGCAAGTGATAGCAGTATATATCTAATTTGTAGCATAAAATTTCACCTCATTTATTTTCCGAGAGAGTAAAAGCTGTCAAAATATCCCGGATACGAAATATTCACACATTCAGCGTCATCAATTGTT
>JAFQYK010000423.1 GCA_017406485.1 Clostridia bacterium | reverse complement strand
TGCAGGCAAAGCAGAAGCTGCCTAAGCTGACAGAACACTTTATGAGTGACATACACGGCGAATACGAGTCCTTTCTGCATATATTAAAGAACGCGTCAGGCGTTATCAAGGACAAGATAACGCTTATCTACGGGCGCACGCTTTCCGAGCACGACAGGCAGATTTTGGCGACGCTTATCTACTACCCCGAGCAAAAGCTGGAGCTTATAAAGACGCAGGTTGACGAGCTTGACGACTGGTATCGGATAACGCTTTACCGCCTTATTGAAATTTGCCGCGTCATAGCTTCAAAATACACGCGTGCAAAGGTGCGTTCGTTTTTGCCTGAGGCGTTCGGTTCAACGATTGACGAGCTTATCCACGCCGACACCGATTACGGCTCGGACAAGTCCAATTACTATAACGAAACGATAAACACCATTGTGGAGCTTGGTCAGGCAGACGCGTTTATTGTGGATATTTCAACGCTTATTCAGACGCTTGCGATTGGAAAGCTGCACATCATAGGCGATATTTTTGACCGCGGACCGCGTGCTGATATTATTCTTGACACGCTTTTAAACTACCACAGCGTCGACATTCAGTGGGGTAACCACGACGTTGAATGGATGGGCGCGGCGGCAGGCTCGCTGGCTTGTATTGCGAACGTAATATCAATATCCACAAAATATTCCAACTTTGACTGCTTAGAGGACGGCTACGGTATCAATATGCGTCCTTTAACGGTGTTCGCGCTTGAAACGTACGGCGACGACCCTTGCGAGTGCTTTATGCTCCGCAATCCTAACGAGGTACAGCTCTCGCGCCACGATGAAAATGTTTGGGCAAAGATACACAAGGCGATTTCGATTATTGAGTTCAAGCTCGAAGGTCAGCTTATTTTAAGGCACCCCGAATTCAATATGGATAATCACCTTATGCTTGACAAAATAAATTACAAAGACGGAACGATTACGATAGAAGGAAAAACGTATAAATTAAGAGATACAAATTTCCCCACCGTCGACCCTGAAAATCCGTTTGAACTGACGAATGAGGAAAAGGAGCTTATGGAGCTTCTGCGTGCGTCTTTTCTGCGGAGCGAAAAGCTGCAGAAGCACATCCGTTTTCTTTACGAAAAGGGCAGCATATATCTTGCGTATAACAATAATCTTCTCTACCACGGCTGTATACCGATGAACAGTGACGGAACGTTTAAAGAGGTTACGCTTGCAGGTCATAAGGTCAAGGGTAAGTCGCTTATGGATTTGGCGGATAAGATAGCGCGTGACGCGTTTAATGCGCGTAAGGGCAGCAAAGCGAAGGAGTACGGTGAGGACTTTTTGTGGTTTCTCTGGTGCGGCTGCTTCTCCCCTGTTTATGGCAAGAATAAAATGACGACATTTGAGCGTTACTTTATCGAGGACGAAAGCACATGGGTTGAGATTAAGGATAATTATTACACGCTTATTGAGCAGAGAAAGGTGTGTAATATGATTTTGGAAGAGTTTGGTATTCCAAAGGACGCGTTCTCACATATTATAAACGGTCACGTTCCCGTTAAAATCAAAAAAGGCGAAAGTCCGATTAAGGCGGGCGGTAAGCTGCTTGTTATAGACGGAGGATTATCAAGAGCATATCAGAAGGTTACCGGCCTTGCCGGTTACACGCTTCTGTTTAACTCACACGGTCTTCTTTTAAGTGCGCACGAAACCTTTGTGTCGGCGGAAAGCGCGATACAGAAGGAAAAGGATATTTATTCCACGCTTGATGTTATCGACCTTGCACCGAAGCGTTTGCTTATCGAAGACACTGACAGCGGAAAAATTCAGGCGAAAAAGATACAGGATTTAAAGGCGCTTGTGGAAGCGTATAACAGCGGAAAAATAAGACAGGTATTTTAAAGGAGTTTAGATTTATGAATTACGAAAAGCAACCATTACATATAACTACGCCGGTACCGAACGGCACATACGAGGTCACGGTCACAATTACGGCGCACGAGGATATTACTTTTACAATCTACGCTCAGTCGCGCCGCGTTATGGTACAGAACCGTACGATGAAAAGCGGCGAGAAAAAGGATTTTACCTTCAACGTAAGCGTCTGCGATACAAACAAGCGTGATTTTGGTTATGCCAAAATGGAGGGTGTGGAAATAGATATTGCTTGTGACGGTGATTTTACGGCGGTTTCTATTGTATCGCCTGTTGATATTCCAACTGTATTTATTGCCGGCGATTCAACCGTTACCGACCAGCCGGCAGAGTACCCCTATTCCCCCTCCTCCACTTACTGCGGCTGGGGTCAGATGTTTCCGCAGCTTTTAAAGGGCGGAATTGCTGTCGAAAATCAGGCGCAGTCGGGCAGCGCGACAAGTGATTTTATTGAAATCAACTTTACCGCGTTCAAGGACAGAATTAAAAAGGATGATTTTCTTATAATAGAATTCGGACATAACGACCAGAAAATCAAGGAGCTTGGCGCGTTTACCGGTTATACGGAAAACCTCAGATACCTTGTAAGCTT
>JAFQYK010000422.1 GCA_017406485.1 Clostridia bacterium | reverse complement strand
GTTCCCGATAGTTCACTCCGTTCCCGAGGTTTCCTTCGGTATAAGAACCTTGGGCTGTGCCGCAGGTGTTATGATTACAGCAAGCCACAACCCGAAGGAATACAACGGCTATAAGGTATACGGTCCCGACGGCGGGCAGCTTCCGCCGGACGCTGCGGACGTTGTTGTAGCGGCTATTCAGAGCTACGATATTTTTGACGATGTCAAGTTTATTTCTCTTGAAGAAGCCAAGGCAAAGGGACTTCTTGAAATCCCCGGCACTGATCTTGACGAAAAGTTCCTCGACACTGTTCAGACCCAGCAGCTTAACCCCGACGCCGTTAAAGAGGTGGCTGACACCTTTAAACTCATATACACACCGTTCCACGGTACAGGCTCACGTCCCGTACAGGCAATATTAAAGCGTATCGGCTTTAAGAATGTGCTTGTCGTAAAGGAGCAGGACACAGAGGACGGCAACTTCCCGACAGTTAAATCCCCGAACCCCGAGGACAAGGAGGGCTTTGAGATTGCCATAAAGATGGCTAAGGAAAATGACGTTGATGTTATCATCGGCACAGACCCCGACTGTGACAGAGTAGGTATTGTTGTACGTGACGCGGAGGGCGTTTACAGAACCCTTACCGGTAACCAGACGGGCGCGCTTCTGGTTGAGTATATTCTCCGCTCAAAGAAGGAGCAGGGCGTGCTTCCAAAGGACGGCGTTGTTATTAAGACAATCGTTACGACCGAGCTTGCCGCTGCTATTGCTTCGGCATACGGCATTGAGATTATGAACGTGCTTACCGGATTTAAGTACATCGGTGAGAAGATGACAGAGTTTGCCGAGAAGAAGAACCACACATATCTTATCGGCTTCGAGGAAAGCTACGGCTACCTCGTAGGCACTCACGCGCGCGACAAGGACGGCGTTGTTGCGACAATGCTTATCGCGGAAATGGCGGCTTATTATAAGACAAAGGGTATGTCGCTTTATGAGGCGATGATGGATATATATAAGAAGTACGGCTACTATGCGGAAAAGACCGTTTCCTTCACAATGCCCGGCAAGGACGGTATGGAGAAAATGGCTAACCTCTTAAAGGGTCTTAGAGAAAATCCGCCGGTCAAGGCAGCGGGTATGGACATTGTACTTTACACAGACTATCAGTCGCAGACCATAAAGGACACCGCCGGAAACGTAAAGCCGCTTACAGGCTTGCCGAAGTCGAATGTGCTTAAATACAACCTTTCGGATGAAAAGACATATTTCATCGTTCGTCCGTCCGGCACGGAGCCGAAGATAAAGATTTATCTCGGAACGTTTGCCGACAGCTTTGAGGCTGCCGAAGCAACGATTGAAAAGGTGCTTGCTGATTGTAAAGAACAGTTTGGTCTGTAAGCATAAAATGATTTGAACTAAACAGCTACGAAACTGCCGCGCACGCGGCAGTTTTTTTGATGTTTCAATATGGTAAATTAAGGTTTTTTTAAGAAATGCTTGCTAAAATGTATTATAAGATAGTATAATACTACTTGGAAACAGGGTGAAGAGTATGAAAAAGTTTATATACACAATTTTGCTGCTAATATCGGCGGCGCTTGTCTTTTCGGTGAGCGCATACGCCGAATTTGACGACGGCAGCGTGATAGCGGTTGTGAAAAGCGCGGCTGAAGGCACGTTCAGCCTTGCATCCTTTGACGCGCCCTTTGGTGATTTGGAGATAGAAGAGGCGGAAAATCTCGATACTGCTGTAAAAGGTGATTTTTCGCTGTTCAGCCTGGAAAACGAGCCGCAGACGTACAAGCTGACGCTTGCGGAAAAAGGGGAGGACGCCGTTTTAGCGGCAGTGGACTATTTAAATTCCCTTGATACCATAGAATACGCGCAGCCAAACTACATCTACACCCTTGCCTATACTCCGGACGACCCTTACTATTACTACCAGTATGGCCTTGAAACAGTCGGCGCGCCGGATATGTGGAATTTGGATATAGATTGTTCGGGCGTTACGGTCGCGATAATAGACTCAGGCGCATATCTTGACCACGAGGATTTGGAAGGCAACCTGTGGGATAATCCGAAGGAGGCGAGTGATTCCAAGGACAACGACTCAAACGGCTATAAGGACGATTTTTTTGGCTGGGATTTTGTAGACAACGACAACGCCCCGTACGATACCCTCGGTCACGGCACGCACGTTGCCGGAATTATAAGCGCGTTGACCGGCAATGGAAAGGGTGTTGCGTCGCTTGCGCGTAACGCCAAACTTATGATTTTACGCGTGACGGACGGCTCTACCGGTTCAACCGACTTGCTTTATAAGGCGATAGTTTATGCGAGAGTAAAGGGCGCGGATATAGTCAATATGAGTCTGACAAGTAAAAACAGTGATTCATTGGTAAAGAACGCGATAAATAAAACAAATGCGCTGTTTGTCTGCGCGGCGGGAAACGATGGCACTGACAATGATACAAAGCCTTACTATCCCGCCTCTTACACCTACAGCAAAATACTGTCCGTCGCTTCAACCACATCGACCGACTCTCTTTCGAGCTTTTCAAACTACGGCGCGACCTCTGTTGACCTCGCCGCACCGGGTACGAGTATTTACAGCACCTACTATACCGGCGGCTACGCGTATATGAGCGGCACCTCAATGGCGTGTCCGATGGCTGCCTCTGCCGCTGCGGTTGTAAAGGCGGCGTACCCGTCGTATACTCCGGCACAGATTGTAAGCAAGCTGGTTTCTAGCGTTGATAAGGTAAGCGGGCTTAGCGGTAAGGTAAAGAGCGGCGGACGGCTCAATATCTATAATGCTGTCGGGTCTTTAGCTACCCCGACGCCAACACCAACTCCCACACCAACCCCATCGCCGACTCCTACGCCAACCCCAACCCCATCGCCGACACCGGCTCCCACACCAATCCCGACTCCCACGCCTATACCGTATGTTGAGGTGACGGGTGAGATTAAATTTGAG
>JAFQYK010000421.1 GCA_017406485.1 Clostridia bacterium | reverse complement strand
GTACAAGAATAACCTCCGCACCGCAGGCGATACCCGCCTGAATTGCGATATAACCGGCAGCTCTGCCCATAACCTCTATAATTGAGCAACGCTCGTGGCTCTGCGCCGTATCTCTTATCTTATCGACAGCGTCCTTAACAGTGTTAAGGCAGGTGTCATAACCTACTGTGTACTCACTGCAGCTTATGTCGTTATCTATTGTACCGGGCATAGCGATTGTCGGGAGTCCGGCTCTGCACAAATCTCTTGCGCCGCGGAACGAACCGTCACCGCCGATTACTATAAGTCCGTCAAGACCGAATACCTTTGCAATCTCAACTGCCTTCTTAACGCCTGCCTCCTCTTTAAATTCAAGGCATCGCGCAGTCTGCAGTATTGTACCGCCCCTTTGAAGTATCTCACTAACGCTTCTCGCGTTCATCTCGTCCATATCACCGCGGATAAGGCCGTTATAGCCGCGTCTTACACCGAAAACCTTTAATCCGTAGTAAGATCCGACTCTGACAACGGCGCGGATTGCCGCGTTCATACCCGGCGCGTCACCGCCCGACGTCAAAACTCCGATTGTCCTTATATTCCTGTGTTCCATCTCTTTTCATCCCTTCCGCCTTATTTAAAACAAATCATTCTCAATAATAAGATCCTGCGCTGCCTCCATCTCTGAATTCGGTACCAAAACCTCCAGGCAGCTTTCCTCACCCGCGCTCACATCGGCGCGTCTGAGCTTTGAAATAATGCCGCTGTTATACAGCTCGTCCATAAGCTTCTTTGCCGTCCGGCGTGTTTGCGAAACATAAATCACTGTCCACATAAAATTAAAACTCCTTTCGGCATGCGTTGAATGCCGCCTTACTGCCTTTCGTCAGACAGTACCTTGCCGTGCTTTGTATAAACCTCGGCCTTGCCGTTAATTTTAATCGCTGTCGTATTCGCCGTGAACTGTGCCACAAAAACCTCGCCCTTGTCAAGCTTCTCCGTATGGTGGAGCTTGGTGTCTCGGCCGCTCGTGAGTCCTATTATGTTCACGCCGTTCTCCAGCGCCTTAATAACAATATAATCCTCCATCTTGTCTCTCCTAATCTCTGCTAAATCTAATGTTAGTGAAAAATTTAACTACCTTATATATTACTATATTTTTATCTTTTTTTCAAGTGCAAATCCTATAAAATATTTACCTCGTTTTTGGTTGTTTTAGTGAATTTCACTTGATTTTGACATTATTCTCTCCAAAAATGTCCTTTAAATCACTAATCGCACCGCTTGTTCCGTTAAAGTACAGCCTTCTCGGCGCGCGCGTTATCTGTTTCGTGTCCTTGAAATAGAGCCTTACCTCCATATCGCCGCGGTATGGCGCAAGCGCTTCTTCCACCTGTTTTAGCGTTTCATCGCTGCGCGTGTCAAGCTGAATATAAAGACGCTTTGGCTCGACGTGGCTCGCAATTGCCTCATCTATCGGAAGAACAGACTGCATTAAGAGCTTGGGTTCCTCGTCCTCGCGTATACTAAGCCGCGCCGTTACCGCCACAAGGTTATCCTCCTGCAATATTGGTGAATAGTCTGTCAGCACCTTCGGAAACACTATACACTCAACCGAGCCGTAAATGTCCTCCAGGGTGAGAAACGCCATCTGGGCGTTACTTGACCTCGTTGTTTTGTTTTTCCTTGAAGTTATCAGTGCGCATATGACAACCATATCATTATCCTGTATGCCGCCCTTTGCAGCGTGGTAGTTGCCGTCCTCGTCGCGGTGAACGCTCGACAAAACATCGCCTATATTGTATTTGGTGAGCTTCTTTATCTTATCCGCGTACTCCTCCATCGGGTGTCCGGAGAAATACATTCCCGTTGACTGCTTCTCCATTTTGAGCATAACCTTTTTGTCAAGCTCCGGAATATCGGGAAAGTCCATTTCATTATCCGCGTCATCCATATCGTCAAACAGCGACATCTGACCCGCGATATTGTCGCGCGCCGCCCGTGCCGTACCGTCAAGCGCGTTTTCATACACTGCAAGGAGCTGTGAACGCTTTACGCCCATTGAGTCAAACGCGCCGCAGCTTATGAGTCCCTCCAGGGCGCGCTTGTTCATATCCTTGCCCGCCATACGCTCGATAAAGTCGGAAAAGCTCTTAAACTCTCCCATACGCTTTCTTTCATTTACAAGGTTCACAATCATAGCCCGGCCTACATTTTTAACAGCCGATAACCCAAAGCGTATCGCCTTTCCCTCAACCGTGAACGTATCCTCCGACTTGTTTACATCGGGCGGCAGACGGTCAATACCCATTTCGGCGCAGTTTTGGATATAGTGGTTTATTTTATCAAGGTCGTCAATACTTGAAATAAGCGCCGCCATATATTCCACGGGGTAGAACGTCTTTAAATACGCCGTCTGATACGTTACAAACGCGTATGCCGCCGCGTGGGCCTTGTTGAAGGCGTAGTTTGCAAAATCGTTTATCTCGTCAAATATCGAAATCGCGGTTTTCTCGTCTATGCCCATTTTAATACAGCCGGGAATATCACCGTCATCGGAGCCGTAGATGAAGTTCTTACGCTCAACCTTCATCTGCTCCTCTTTCTTTTTACTGATTACGCGGCGAAGTGAGTCCGCCTTACCCAGCGAATATCCTGCAAGGTTACGCACAATTTCCAGTACCTGCTCCTGATACACCATACAGCCGTATGTTACGTCAAGCGTCTGCTTCAGGAGCGGGTGCTTGTAGACAATGGTTTCGGGGTTTTTCTTACCCTTTATATAACGCGGTATCTGTTCCATAGGACCGGGACGGTACAGCGCTATACCGGCTATTACGTCCTCTAAGTTATCAGGCTTTAATTCCTGCATAAATGACTGCATACCTGCGCTTTCAAGCTGGAACACACCGTCTGTATTGCCGGAGGAAATGAGATCATAAACCTCTTTTTTATCGTAATCTATATTGTCAATGTCAATCTCAACCCCGCGCGTTTTCTTGATTATCCTGACTGCATTACCGATTACTGTAAGGTTTCTGAGTCCCAAAAAGTCCATTTTAAGAAGTCCGAGACTTTCAACCGTGTCCTTCGGGAACTGCGTCTGTAAAAAGTTATCCGCATTAAGCTGAAGCGGCACGTAATTTACAATAGGCTCGCTCGTTATAACCACACCCGCCGCGTGCGTTGAAGCGTGGCGCGGCAAGCCTTCAAGAGCCATTGACGAGTCTAAAAGCTCCTTTATCTTTGGGTCGTTTTCATAGAGCGCGTGAAGCTCATCCGAAATATCAAGCGCCTTGTTTATCGTCATTTTCGGGTCAAACGGCACCAGCTTTGCCACCTTGTCAACCTCGGCATACGGTATGTCGAGCGCGCGGCCTACATCACGTATGGCGAGCTTCGCCTTCATCGTACCGAACGTC
>JAFQYK010000420.1 GCA_017406485.1 Clostridia bacterium | reverse complement strand
TCCTCGGCTGTTACTATCGCGCCGGTTTCCTTTGCCGCCTTTGTAATGATTTCTTCATCAAGAGGCTTTATGGTGTGGATATTTATAACGCGGGCGTTTATGCCGTCAGCCTTTAGCATTTCATGAGCCTTCAAAGCCATACCTACCATAAGACCGGTTGCGATTATTGTTGCGTCATTGCCCTCGCGGAGCTGTACGCCCTTGCCAAGCTCGAACTTGTAGTCAGCCGGATTTACGTCCTCAACAGCAAGACGTCCAAATCTCATATAAACCGGTCCCTGATGCTCTATTGCAGCCTTGACCGCAAGCTCTGATTCAATGTCATCAGCGGGGTTTATAACAACCATACCCGGAATTGAACGCATAAGCGCGATGTCCTCCAGGCACTGATGTGACGCGCCGTCCTCGCCCACGCTTATACCTGCGTGAGTTGCGCCTATCTTTACGTTGAGCTTTGTGTAGCCTATTGAGTTACGCACCTGTTCAAACGCTCTGCCTGCCGCGAACATTGCAAATGATGAAGCGAATGCTATTTTACCGCTTGCAGCAAGACCTGCCGCAACGCACATCATATTACCCTCGGCAATACCCATATTGATAAAACGCTCGGGGTACTCCTTCTTAAACATATCTGTCTTTGTTGATTTTGAAAGGTCGGCGTCAAGAACGACAATATTGGGGTTGCTGCCGTACTTTACCAGCGCCGCACCGTAGCTTTCTCTCGTAGCCTTCTTTGCCATTATAACTGCGCCTCCAATCCCTTAATAATTTCATCAAGCTCTGCTATAGCCTTATTGTAATCGTCCTCCTTGGGAGCCGCGCCGTGCCATGCCGGATTGTTCTCCATAAAGGATACGTTCTTGCCCTTTACCGACTTCATTATAATAGCCGTCGGCTTGCCCTTTGTCGCCTTTGCCTCGTTTACAGCGTCAAGGAGCTTCACAAAGTCGTGCGCGTCAGTCACGATTACGTGCCAGCCGAACGCTTCAAACTTCTTGTCTATCGGTGTCGGGTTCATTACCTTTGTAATGTCGCCGTCTATCTGCAGACCGTTGTTGTCAATAAAAATAGTGAAGTTATCAAGCTTATAGTGAGGCGCGAACATTGCCTGCTCCCAAACCTGTCCTTCTTCAAGCTCGCCGTCGCCGAGGATTGAATATACTCTGTAATCCTTATTGTCAAGCTTTGCCGCAAGCGCCATACCGCCCGCAACAGATACGCCCTGACCGAGTGAGCCTGTTGACATATCAACGCCCGGTACCTTGTTCATATCGGGGTGACCCTGAAGGTAGCTGCCGATATGTCTAAAGGTTTTCATATCCTCCTTGGGGAAATATCCGCGCTCCGCAAGCACTCCGTAAAGCGCCGGTGCAGTATGTCCCTTTGACAATACAAGCCTGTCCCTGTTTTCCATATTCGGGTTCTTCGGGTCAACGTTCATTACCTCAAAGTAAAGAAGCGTTAAAACGTCGGCGATTGACAATGAGCCTCCCGGATGACCCGACGCCGCATTGTATACGGCGGTAAGAGCATTCTTGCGGACATTGTTCGCAATGATTGAAAGCTCTGTAACTCTTTTCTGATCCATTTTTTATTTTTCCTCCCTCGTTTGATTTACTTTATTATCTAACGTAGCGTTTCGCTCTGTATGAGCGTTTTCGTACGCTATTTGCATTAGTTCGTTAAGCCGCTCCGTTTTCTCCGACAGATAGAGAAAGCCGAAAAGCGCTTCAAGTCCCGTCGCCATATGGTAATCTGCGGCTGTGGCGTTTTTTGCCATTGTGTAGGGCTTTGAATTTCTGCCGCGCTTAAAGATTGCTGTTTCGTCCTCGGTAAGGTACGGCAGAAGCGCCTTTATGCTGTTTGCCTGCGCGTGCGCCCTGACGTAGCCTGACGTTATGCGGTGCAGCTTGTTCGGCGGCATATCCTCATGCTCCTCTATAACGCGCGTTCTTACGTAAATATCATACACGTCGTCACCTATATATGCAAGTGTGAGAGGTGCGAATTGACTTGGTTTTTTAACAGTTAAGCTCATTCTCCATAACTCCACTGTACGCCCATGGGGGTATCTTTCAGAATAATATTCATTTCCTTGAGCTTGTCGCGTATTGCGTCTGCCTCCGCCCAGTTCTTTTCCTCGCGCGCCTTGTTGCGCTTTGCGATAAGCTCCTCGATTTCAGCGTCAAGCGACTTGTTTTCTTTCTTTTGGAACAAGCCCAAAACTCCGCCAAGCTCGCGGATCAGGTCTATGGTTTTCTGTATAACCTCTTTTGCGTTCTTGTTCTCGCTTGACAGCGCCGTGTTTGAAGCGTAAACTATATCGAATATCGCGCTTGTTGCCGCGGCGGTGTTTAAATCATCGTCCATAGAGTCTATAAACTTCTGCTTATATTCGTCCAGCTTTGCGCTGTATTCCTTTTCAGTATCGGTTAATTCTCTGTCCTCGCCGTTTTCGAGTAAGAAGTCAAGATTATCAAGGCAGGTGTACACGCGCTCAACAGCCGATTTTGCCTGTTCCATAAGCGTGTCGGCAAAGTTTATCGGATTTCGGTAGTGCGCCGAGAGCATAAAGTAACGGATAACCTCGCCGTCATAGTCCTTTAATATGTCGCGGATGGTGAAGAAGTTACCGAGTGATTTGCTCATTTTTTTGTTGTTGATGTTTATATAGCCGTTGTGCATCCAGTAGTTTGCAAACGGCTGACAGTTCGCGCATTCGCTCTGTGCGATTTCGTTTTCGTGGTGCGGGAAGATTAAATCCTGTCCGCCCGAATGAATGTCAATCGTTTTGCCGAGGTACTTATTCGCCATCGCGCTGCACTCAATATGCCAGCCCGGTCTGCCCATACCCCACGGGCTTTCCCACGCAGGCTCACCCTCCTTTTGTTTCTTCCAGAGTGCGAAGTCCATTGCGTCCTGCTTTGTTTCGTTTACGTCTATTCTCGCGCCGGCTTCCAGATCCTCAAGCGGCTGCTTACTGAGCTTTCCGTAGCCGTCAAACTTCTTTGTTGAAAAATATACATCTCCGTCAACGTTGTACGCGTAACCCTTTTCTTCGAGAGTTTTTATAATATCAATAATAGCGTCAATATTTTCCGTTGCCTTCGGGTGAACGGTCGCTTTTTCAACACCAATAGCCTTGGCGTCCCTGAAATATTCCTCAATAAAACGCTCGCCGAGTTCCTTTACCGTTATCCCTTCCTCGTTTGCGCGCTTTATCATTTTATCGTCAATATCGGTGAAATTCTGCACAAACTTTACGTTATAGCCGCGATATTCAAGATAGCGGCGCATTGTATCGAAAACAATAAAAGGGCGCGCGTTGCCGATGTGGAAAAAGTCGTACACAGTCGGTCCGCAGGAATACATCCTGACCTCATTTTTGTCAATAGGTACAAATTCCTCTTTTTTGCGTGTTAAAGTGTTATATATCTTCATTCAATCAAGCATCCTTTCACTTTGTTCAAGGATAAATATGATGCTAAAGAACAAGCTCTTTAGCTCTCTCCCCTTCAAAATATTCAGTATAATTTTACCACAGTGAAATTAAAAATACAACTGTTATTTCAAATAAAAGTTACAGATATTTTGCTGCCGTTAATTTCCAGTACATATAGGTGCAAAAATTTGCATAATTCGCAGAAAAAGCAAGCATAATAATCGCATAGCCTGAAGTTAAAATTATATAGAGGAGGAATTTTGTTTATGAAGGCAACAGGTATTGTAAGACGAATAGATGATCTCGGAAGAATTGTTATCCCGAAGGAGATACGCCGCACTATGCGTATCCGCGAGGGAGATCCGCTTGAAATATACACCGAAAAGGACGGCGAGGTTATTTTTAAGAAGTATTCGCCGATTGGAGAATTGGGAGATTTTGCGTCAACATATGTTGAAACGCTTGCAAAGGCGTCAGGTCACGGCGCGGCAATAACCGACCGCGACAGTGTTATAGCCGTTTCGGGCATTCCCAAGAAGGAGCTTATGGAAAGACGTGTTTCGCAGGAGCTTGACAGCGTTATGAACGAAAAAATAACTGTAAGCTACAAGGACGGCAAGCCGGTTTCCGTGGCTGACGGCGTTGATAAGTATAGCGCCGGCGTGGTTGTGCCGATTGTAAGCGAGGGCGATACGATTGGTTCTGTGCTGTTTATTATGAACGACGGCGAGCAGCCGTCCGAGGTTGATGAAAAGCTCGCAGAGAGCGCGGCAGGTTTCCTCGGCAAGCATATGGAAGGCTAAGCAAAAAGGCAGTCAACGGACTGCCTTTTAAATTATTTGATTTTAGTTACCTTATACCCGGCTTCCAGAACGGCTTTTTTAAGCGCTTCATCGGGCACGTCCTTTGTAAGCGTTACCGCCGCCTGTCCGCCATTATCAAGCGAGACAACAGCGTTTACGCCGTCTATACCGTTTAAGGCTTCCGTTACGTGCGCGACGCATTTTTCGCACATCATACCCTTTATTTTGAGCATTTTAGTGTCCCCATCGTCAGTTACTTTAGTGTCCCTTATTTTAGTGTCCCCACGTTTTGGTTTAAAGAAGCGGAGCCTCAGAGCATTTGTTACAACAAACACACTGCTGCAGCTCATTGCCGCCGCGGCTATCATCGGGTTAAGCTTAAAGCCTCCGAGCCAGTACAGCGCACCTGCCGCTATCGGTATACCTATTACATTATAGAAAAACGCCCAGAACAGGTTTTGCTTTATATTGCGTATCGTCGCGCGGCTGAGGTCAATAGCTGTTACAACATCGGAAAGGTCGCTTTTCATAAGCACTATATCAGCCGCCTCAATCGCTATATCCGTTCCGGCGCCTATCGCTATACCTACATCAGCGCGTGTAAGCGCGGGCGCGTCGTTTATACCATCACCGACCATTGCGACCTTGTGACCGTCCGCTTGCAGCTTGCGTATTTCCTCCTCCTTATCCTGCGGAAGAACCTCGGCTACCGCGCCTGTTAAGGGAAGCTGATTTTTTATCGCTTCGGCCGTTACCTTGTTATCGCCGGTCAGCATTATAACTTGAAGCCCCATTTGCCGCATATCCCCAATCGCCTGTCTGCTGCCCTCTTTTATTGTATCCATAGCGGCAATTGTGCCTATATACTTGCCGTCTGCGGCAAAGTAGAGCGCCGTTTTGCCCTCCTTTGCAAAGCGCGTGTCCTCGGCTAAGGTGATGCCGTTTTCCAACATCATTTTATAGTTTCCGGCAAGAATTTTTTTACCGCCAACTATGCCGCTTACACCCTGTCCGGCTGTTTGCGTGAAGTTTTCGGCTTTTTTGAGTTCAATCCCCTCTGCCCTTTCCACAATCGCTTTGGCAAGCGGATGCTCGGATAAGGCTTCGATTGAAGCGGCAAGCGTCAATAGCTCGGTTTCGCTTATGCCGTTTGGTGCAATGTCCGTAACGGACGGCTTGCCCTCGGTTATTGTGCCTGTTTTGTCAAGCACGACCGTGTCAATCTTGTGCGCCGTTTCAAGACTTTCGGCGGATTTTGTGAGTATACCGAGCTGCGCTCCCTTGCCTGTGCCGACCATAATCGCTGTCGGCGTTGCAAGTCCCAACGCGCAAGGGCAGGAAATTACAAGCACCGATATTGCCATTGTGAGCGCGTGGCTTATGCCGTAGCCCAAAATAAGCCATACAATAAGCGTGACAAGCGCAATACCGATTACCACCGGAACAAAAAT
>JAFQYK010000419.1 GCA_017406485.1 Clostridia bacterium | reverse complement strand
TTTTCTATGTGCCGGTGTTATAACGGAGGGGATTAAAAATGACAAATGAAAAGATTATCAGATTAAAAGCATTATACGGCGATGAGGAGTATTTAATACCGGATGGGGGCAGAATTGCCCTCACCTATCCGGACGGTAAAAAAAGCACTGCCAAGCTGACATACATTAACGATGAGGAGGTCGGTATTGAATATGAACACGGCGGCGCGGGAATAATCAAAATTGTTCAGTTTGCGGAGCTTATGGAGATGCGCGATATTTACTATGAGCCATTGAAATTTTATCTCCAGCCGATGAAAGCGAAAGAGGTGGAATACGCATACAGTAACGATGGGGCAGACCGAGGCGAAATCGGGTATTTACGAGCCGATTTCGGAAAGGGCGGTAACGAGTTTTACAGCACTTTCTTCGATGAATACCCTGAAAGGAAAACAGCCGAGTTCACGAGCGAATTCGATGACCTTATAAATTACCTGCGCTTTGACGCGCCGTGGCTGTTACTCGGTTCGCTGAAGGATATGGAAAGGGTACTCCTCTTGAACAAGGGGCTGAAGCTGAAGGATACGATGCCGGGTTCTGCCGGTTACAAGGTGGTTACAGCCACACACACATATTTTATTCGCTGCATACCGTTGAAAAACAATTACAACGCATATATACACTGCTATATAAACCGTTTGCTTAAAAGCACTAAGGCGCAGGCGGTTCAGTATTATAGATTTTCACGGAAAGAGGACATCGCTGAGTAGAATATAGCCGCCGCCGGGCGGCTTTTCTGCCGAGTATAATAAGCTGTAATATACACAAATACGGCTCCCAATCCTTGTGTACTAATGGTATTGATAATACCTCCAAGTGACGGTAATATGTACTTAACAAAAGGGCGAAAGCCTGAAACTTAGGAGGAAAAGAAAATGGAAAACATAAAAGAAAAACATCCAAGTTACGGAATGCTCGGTTTCAGTAAGGCATCACTCAGCGATGGTAAGGCATTGTTCGGCAGCAGTATAAAGCACGATAATACAATCGTAATGACTTTGAAACACGCTGAAACCGACCGCCGCAATAATAACGACTACTACTACGGCAAAGGTATGATTGCACAGGTTGAAATGAGCAATGCTCAGTTTGCGGAGTTAATCACTTCAATGAATATGGGCGACGGCATTCCGGTTACAATCCGATACACTGAAACCGATGGTTACATAAAGGGCGCGCCCTTTGAAAGCAAACAGATGCAATTCGAGAGGGAATTTTCAAATCATCTTGATGAAATTAAAAAATACATAAGCGAGCGTCGCAGCGAAATTTCCGAGATATTCGATACGAAGCGGACACTCAGCAAGGGTGACCGTGAAATGGTACTCGGCGCGTTAGACAGCGTTATAAGGGAAATCGGAGCAAACACCGAATACATATATTCAATGTTTAACGAGCAGATGGAAAAAACGGTCAGCGAGGCGAAGGGCGAGATTGAGGCTTTCGTTCAGAACAAGCTCAACAGCATAGCGACCGAGAAACTGACCACAGACGATATTTTGAAATTAGAATAAGCGTAAAGCGGAACGGAGTATAAGGAAATGGGTAAAAAATACGGCAAGGTAGAATTTGAAAAGAAAACAACACAGCCGGCACTTGAGGACTGGATAAAGCCTCTCTACGGTGCGGTGATGAATTATTATAAATATGTCATAGTCGTAGACACCGACCAATACGGTAATTTTACTACGGCGGTTTATGAAATGACCAACGAAAGGACGGTTGCAACAGAATTTGAACAGAGCGTTCCGTACCTGTATTTGGTAGCGGAGGCGGAGAGGTTTTTCGATGACAACGGTCACGCGGTGAAATGGGGCATTGAGGCGGTTGACCTTATGAGTTCCAAAATCAAAAAGGCATCTTGACCGCCGCCGGAGGGCGGTTTCCCTCACCTGCATATAGCTGTAAAGTACACAATTATCCGCTTGGATGATTGTGTACTAATGGTATTGATAATACCTCCGAAAGACGGTAATATGTGTTACAACAAAAGGGCAAGAGCCTAAGAAAATGGAGGAATAAAAAATGAACAGAAACTTAAGAGATTGGTACATGAGCGCATTTCCAACGGACGAACTTGGCGAGAGGCTCAACGCAAACATCACATTAGAGGGTGTACTTGAAAGCCTGAAAAAAGGCGAGGACATCTACGATTTCATAGGTGTAGGGGACAGCATTGTACGAGAGAGGATTTTCACGGAAATCGCTGATGCCACAGGATGCGAATACGATGACATTTACCTCCTTTGGAAAGATGGTCAGAAGGATTGATTTTCAGAACCGCATTCGGAAAGCCGCCTGTTGGCGGCTTTTTCCGTGCGTGAAATGAGATGTAAATTACACAAACACTTCTCTCAATCCTTGTGTACTAATGGTATTGATAAAATCCGGCTTTGACGGTAATATGTACACACAATAAACGAAACGGAGGAAACAGAAATGAACAAGGATTTTGAAAAGGATTACAACACACACACGGAACTTAAGGCAAGATACGACACCGCATACAACAACAAGGACGAGGCTGGAATGGACAAGGTCAGAAGCGAGTATCAGGCTTTCAAGCAGACCATAGACGACAAGGGCAGCGATTACATTCAAATATTCAACCTTTACAAAGAGGCGCAGGACAGGGGAAACGCTTACATCGACATAAACGATGTTGTAAGAAACCCGGAGGAGCTTATCGCAAACTTCCGCAAGTTCGGAATTGAAAAGTTTACCTTTTCATCGACATGGTCAAGCGCAGTCAAGGTTGCTTGGGAGTTTGTAAAGTGCGGCTGCAAGCAAGAGGGCATCATAGAAATAAGCGGTCAGTTCACAGAATTCATGAGTAACGACTACGAGCGAGTTCCGGCTTATGTTTTCACATTGGCATAATCGGAAACACAGCCGCCTGCGGGCGGCTTTTTTCGTGCGTATAATAAGCTGTAAATTACACAAACACAGCTTTAAATCCTTGTGTACTAATGGTATTGATAATTCAGGCACTTGACGGTAATATGTGCATACTGGCACAGCACAAGATGGTGCTGACAGCCGTAGGCTGGCTTTTGCGAAGCAAAAGTGCTGAAATAAACAAAGGGAGGTCATCAAAATGACAAAGGAAAAATTAGAAAAGGAACTCATCAGAATCGCGAGGGAAAAGGTTGTAAGCATGGAGGACAGAGAGGACTTGGAATGTCACAAGAACGGCGAGGAGGACTTCTTCGAAATTGCAATCTTCGAACTTAAAAATGTTATGCTTGCCGCCTACGAACTCGGCAAGAAGGATAGCGAAATGCCGACCAAGGCAAGCAAGCCTGCTGACGGCGAAACGGGATGGAAAAAGGGAATATTGGACGCAGTTGGAGAGAAGGTTGACTATTGGGCGAAGGTTTATGAAGAGCCTTCCGAGTTCGGAATAAACGGCGGTAGGATTTCAAAACTGATGCTCAAGCATAACGGTACAATAATCCTGAACTACGACAGGGGTTGGGATGTAAAGCCGACCGATGAAATCAGCAAAGCAGCCTATAAGCAGATTTTGAAAATGTACAACTAAACGAAGGAGGACATCGCAATGGAAATCCGAGTGGGCAAGTATTATAAATTCACTGAGCAGTCTAAGTTACAGCCACTTATCAATCCCCCTGCGGGCGCGGTTGTAAAGGACGGAATCGTAATAGAAACCTTTACAGCAAAGGTCACGAGCATTGTTGACAGGGGCGAATATAAGTACCTTACATACAGCAAGATAG
>JAFQYK010000418.1 GCA_017406485.1 Clostridia bacterium | reverse complement strand
TATTCATCGTATATTTTTTCACTCCGTTTATAATTATTAGTACGATATATTACAAATTAAATCATATAATATATTTACACTTATGTCAAGGGTATGTATAATAAAATCAGAACAAATCGGAAACTTTCAAAGGAGAGGAAAAACATGAAACGCTTTTTATCCTTAATTCTTTCGGCAGCAATGGTATTCGGCACAATTGCAAATCTTACATTTACGGCTACCACCGCCTCCGCGGCGAACGCGGGAACGGTAGTCCGTCTTGACCCGTCCGACGCGTCACCGTTTAACAATGGTGAGTTTGAAGGCTGGGGAACGGCACTCTGCTGGTGGGCGAACCGCCTGGGTTACAGCGAGAAAATGACACAGGAGGCTGCAACAGCCTTTTTCAGCGAGGACGGACTCGGTCTTGACATCGCGCGCTATAACCTCGGCGGAGGCGATGACCCGACACATAACCACATAACGCGTTCCGACTCAAAGGTGCCCGGCATATGGGACACATTTACACTGTCGGAGGATGGTAAGGATGTCACCAATATTACATATGATATAACAAAAGACCAAAACCAGCTCAACATAGCAAAGGCGGCTCTTGAAGCAAATCCCAACCTTTATTTTGAGGGATTTTCAAACAGCGCGCCGTACTTTATGACAGTATCCGGCTGCACAGGCGGCGGAGACCCGGCATCGAGCGACAACCTTAAAGCGGATATGTATGATGATTTCGCAAAGTTTATTGCAGACGGCGCAAAGCTGTTTAAGGATAACGGTATAGTATTCCAAAGCTATTCGCCTATGAATGAGCCTGATACTGATTACTGGGGCGTAAACAGCCCGAAGCAGGAGGGCTGTCACTTCACGCCGGGTACGAGCCAGTCAAATATGATTGTGAAAACAAGAGAAGCTCTTGATACGGCAGGTCTTACAGACGTGCTTGTTGCAGGCATGGACGAAACAAGCCTTAAAAAGACAGCGAACAACCTCGGTTCTCTCACAGCTGAAGCAAAAACAGCTCTCGGCAGAGTTGACACGCATACATACAGTGACCGCGGCTACCATGCACAGGTTAAGGCAAAGGCTCAGGAATTAAATAAAAACCTCTGGATGAGTGAAGTTGACAAGGGTGGTAACGGCTTTACGCTTGCAGAGATGATACTTGAGGATATGAACGGTATGCAGCCCTCTGCTTGGGTAATGTGGGATATAGTTGACAAGCACCGCGATGCAAACTTCACCGCGCCGGACGGCACACATCCCGAAGCAAACGCAACGCTTAACGCAACCGATTCACTTTGGGGCGTTGGTATGGGCAACCATGATACACAAACACTGGAGCTTGCAAATAAATATTATTTCTTCGGACAGTTCACACGATACATAAAGCCGGGCATGACGATAATCGGCTCGTCCTCTTCAACTCTTGCGGCGTATGATAAAAAGAACGGAGATATCGTTGTTGTAGCTCCGAACTCTTCAGGTACAGACAAGCAAATCACTATCGATATGCGTGATTTTTCACGTACTGGCGCGGTGGCGCAGCCTATAAGAACGGATAACACCGTAGGCGGCGAAAAATGGGCGCTTCTCGATCCCATCGCTGTTACAGACAAGCAGTTTAATGCGACGCTAAAGGCGGGCACAATCACAACCTTTGTCGTAAACGGCGGCGGCGCTGAGATAACGAAGTTTGACGCTGACGAAAACGGCGCGGAATACGCCTACACCATACCTGCGGAGTATGAGGACTATGACAGATATTTCGCCGTATACGACAATACAAACAAGCTTGTGGCTGTATCGAAAAATCAGAGCAGCGGTTCGTTTGGCGGCGACTTCACAGGCTGCACATACAGACTTCTTATTTGGGACGGTATGGAGCCGAAGGATGAGGTTCACGAAGTAACCGTTCCGCAGCCGGTGACATACGGAAGCATAAGCGGTTCAACTACGGTTGTAGCCGGAGTTGATTACACATATACGGCAAGCAAGGCGGGCGTGGCTGCAGACGTAACATGGTCTGTTTCGGACAATGACGTTGCGGAGATAACCAACGAGGGTGTGCTTACCGCAAAGACAGGTGGTACTGTAACGCTCACGGCAACCTTTGCAGATGCTACAAGCACCGCAATCACAATAAAGGTGCTTGCAGCAAACCAGACAATCAGAATTGTAAACAAGAACAGCGGCAAGGGGCTTGAAACAAAATCAAAGGGTATAACCTCGGGCACACCTCTTGTTCAGTGGGAGAACCGTGACCTCGACACCGCGGCGTGGAAGCTTTCACCGACAGCTGACGGTAAGTTTAATATTATAAATGCAAACGCAAATATGCTGCTTGTTAATGACAACGGACTGAAGATTTCGAACACAGTTGCAGCGACAGATGACAACGCAAAGTGGGAGCTTAAAAATCACGGTGGATACTATGAGATTTACAATATAGGAACGCAGAAATCGCTCAATGTAAGCGGACAGAGTACAGCAAACGGCGGCAACGTGATTTTGTACACCTACGCCGGCGGTGACAACGAGCTTTGGTCATTTGAAGCCGCGGCTGAAACACTTGAACACGTTGTTCCCGTACCTGTTGATTACAGCGCAAAGTATAGCGGAACAAACTTTACATATGTAAGCAATGTTGAAAGCGCGACAAATGACTTTAACGACAATGATTTGAAGGGCTTTGCCCTTACCGGAGATGCAGCTCTTGGAAGCGACAGTGACGGAGAGGCTGTATTGTTGCCTCAGTCAAAGCTTAATAACGGTGCAAACAGGAACAATTCCGGTACGGCTACACTTAATCTTACAACGCCTATAACCTGTGAGGATAATCAGCTAATAAATCTTTCATTTGATATGCACACACCTATCTCAAACGGCAATTCAACCTTTAAGCTGAGTTCATCGGATGAAACGGAGCTTGTTGATGTATCAGTAACGAGCTGGGCAGATGTTTATTCGGTTACAATCAGTGGAGATGAGGTGGAAAACAGCGGTAACGGGGCTGTATACTTCAGAAATAATCAGTCAAATAAAGACAACAGTACCCATGTATCGCGCGGCGGACATGTTGAAGTTTATTACAAACCGTCAACAGGCGCGATAAGAGTGACTGTAAAAAATGTCACAAATTCTTCGGCATTGCAGACTTATACAGGTGTTGTAGATGCGGGTAAGGATATAAAGAAAATCTATTTTGAGGGTGTATACACCTCATATAATAAGCCTTTGGTGGTAGATAATCTTGTGACGAATATCGTAACATATTCAGGTACGGAGTTCGACAATGTGGAGCGTCCGCAGGAAACTACTGCTCCGGTACTCCCCGCAAGCGGCGAGCTTATAAACATGAATTTTAACGACTCTACTCTTGCAAGTACGTCAACCTACGGCAAGGCAACAGGCTCACCGAAGTTTGTAACCGTTGATGATAAGCAGTGTATTCAGTTTGACGGAACAAGCGCGACTGTTGTAACGCTTACCGACGCAAACGGTAATTCGCTCCTTACAGGACAGAAAAATCTCACCATATCCTTTAAGGTAAAGCCGGCAGGCACAGGCACCTCATGGTGGCTGTATGCCGCTCCGAATAACAATGCGCAAGCAGGCGGAAGTGAAACATATCTCGGAGTTTTGGAGCAGAATACCAAGCTGACGCTTGAAAGATATAAGAGCGGCAGAAGCGACTGCGCTAATAAGGACGGCGTTCTTACACTTAATGAATGGCATGATGTTCTAATCTCTATTGCCGATAATGTAACCTCGATTTATGTTGACGGCGTACAGGCGGGCAGCGCTGCTTCAAACGTTGATATATCCGATA
>JAFQYK010000417.1 GCA_017406485.1 Clostridia bacterium | reverse complement strand
TCCCTCATCTGCTCGTCCTCAATCTCGCTTATTATGCTGTCAAGACCTTTGACGCTGTTCTTCACCGGCGAAACAATGTCGCGTGTCAAAACCTCCGGAAGGTCGTGGAAAAGCCCTGCGAAGAAGTTGTTTTCAAGACGCTTTCTGCAAGGATTGTTAAGTTCCAATGTGAGGAAATATGACAGTATCGCCACAACGAGCATATGTCCCATTACAAACGTCTGCGGCATTCTCTCCGCCTTTGACCAACGCTGCTGATAACGCAGCTTGCCTATAAGCGACAAAAACTGCTGCAAATACTCACTGCCGGCGAAGTACCGAAATCCACTGAAGGTATCGCACGCCGCCAAGCCCTGCGCCATTTCGCGCTTGACCTGTTCAATGCCGAACGTTTCGGTGTTCATCGGGTAAATAATTTTAAATTCCCAATTACTTGCGTGGTAGTGCGCAGCTTTTAAAATCTTCTTTTCAAGCTCCGCATATTCAGGCTCGGCGTAATACCTCTCCATACGCTCAAAAAATCCGCCGCCCAAGGCACGCATACCGTCCTCAAGCTGCGACAGCACCCAGCGGTCAATCTGATAACCTTTTTCCTTGACTAATTTATGATAAATGGGCGGCTTGATGTCCGTCATAACAATACGGTGGAAAAACTCAAATATACCGCCTTCAATAAGACGTATCATATCCACGCTTTCGCCCTCGCACTTTGCCAAAACATAGGCGTAGAACATCTTGTGCGCCTGCTTGTCAAGCTCCGTAAAGCCTGTCCAAGGGCGTATGTGGTCGTTCCAGCGCTGTATCGACGCCGCCTCGTACATAAGGGTTATCAGTGATTTTTTAATCATAAATTACTCCTATTCGCGCGTTACCTTGTAACCATTCTTCTCCAGAGTCTTTACTACCTTTTCGCCGTGCTCGCGTCCTCCGACGTCGCAGGCGATATGTATAATAACCTCGTTCGGGTCAAGGTCGGGGCTTAATCTGTCGTACTGTACCATAACGATATTCGCGTTTGCTTCCGAAAGCACCGCCGAAAGGTGGCCAAGACTGCCGGGAATATCGAGGAGTGTTGTGGCAAACTTCAGCTTTCTCCGGCGCGACATAAGACCAAGCTCTATAATTCTGTTCACGAAGCTGACGTCAATATTACCGCCCGAAAGCACGCAAACAACCTTTTTACCCTTAACATCCACCTTGCCGTTTAAAACAGCGGCCAAAGGCGAAGCGCCGGCAGGCTCTACCATCTGCTTTGTACGCTCTAAAAGAAGCAAAATAGCCTCGGAGATTTCCGCGTCACTTACGGTTACAACATCATCAGCATACTTGTTTATTATTTCTACTGTCTTATCGCCGGGAGCTTTTACCGCGATACCGTCCGCAATAGTCGTAACATTGTCTGTAACTACCTTTTTCTTCGCCTTAAACGACTTTGCAATAGCCGGTGCGCCCTCTGCCTGAACGCCTACTATCTGAACACGCGGATTTATCTGCTTAATGCAGGCCGCAACGCCGGCCAAAAGTCCGCCGCCGCCCGCGGGTACAATTACCATATCAACCGTCGGCAAGTCCTCCAAAATCTCAATACCGATAGTTCCCTGACCTGCCATAACCTCTAAATCGTCAAACGGGTGCAAAAATGTCGCGCCCTCTTTTTCGGTTATTTCGCAAGCCTTGTTATAAGCGTCATCGTAGCAGTCGCCGTGAAGCACTACCTTCGCGCCGTAGCCTTCTGTCGCGCTTACCTTGGCGATAGGCGTTGACTTGGGCATTACAATAGTTGACGGTATGCCGTGTACGTGCGAGGCGTAAGCCACGCCCTGCGCGTGATTGCCTGCCGAGGAAGCAACAGCCGCCTTTATCTCGCCGCGCTCCACCAAGGCCGCAATCTTATTCGACGCGCCGCGGATCTTAAATGAGCCTGTCTTTTGCTGATTTTCATATTTTAAGTAAACGTCCGCGCCGCTCATATTTGAGAACGTCGTTGACTGCTCTATCTTTGTTCTGTGAATTGTCGGCGCAAGCCTTTGTGCCGCCTTCTCGATTTCCTTTAACTCTAAATCCATTGTTTACATCCCTTTCATATTTATCCGATTTTATTATATAACAAATACTCAAATTTTTCAATACCGATTTATTGACTATTATGAATACACTCCATAACGTACTGCTCCAGCGCTGTCCACTCGTCTACTCTGCCCTCTTTTATCTCAAGATCGATCTCAGCAACGCGCCGTACCATCCATTTGAGCGACTCCACGCTAAAGGCCTGTGCGCTTTCGATATACTTGTTCGCTATAAACGGCGCAACGCCTAAAGCCGACATAATCTCCGACCTTGACGCGCCCTGCATAAGCTTAGTGCGGAGCAGCTTCTCAAAATTCGACAGCATAAGATACATCATCGTAAACGGGCTTTCCTTTATAGTCTTTAAATCCGTCAGCGTAGACATTGCGCCTGCCGCGTTTCCGGCAAGAATTGCGTCCGTCAGCTCGAATACGATTACCTGCAGCGATTTTGAAACAACTCGCTCAATATCAGACCGCAAAATTTCCGTGTCGCAGTATTCCAAAAGCTTTTTAAGCTCATTATTTATGTTGCCAAGTCCGGGGTCGCAGAGCGTTATCAGATAATACGCGTTTTCCTTTGAAATTTTCTTCTTTGCGTCAAGGCACTGCTTTATGACCCACGTTACCAAATCGGCTTCGGAGAGGTAGTTAAATTCAATAACCTTCCCCGCCTTTGCCGCCGCCTTGTAAAGCGCGCTGCGCTTGTCAACGTTGGTTTCGTCAAAAATTACAACCGTGTCATCCGATATGCGCTTAAACTTCTCCGCCCAAAATTCTTTTTTCTCATCATTTGTGGCGCCGTTCTCACCCTTTTCGTTACGCTTTAAGGAGAAAATATCGCTGTTTTTGATGTGAATAAGCTTTCTGTCCGTCATCATCGGAAATGTTTCCCAAGC
>JAFQYK010000416.1 GCA_017406485.1 Clostridia bacterium | reverse complement strand
TGGACGAACCTTTACTATATGCCCTGCACGGCTGAAAACGGCTTTATGCCGGAGCTGCCTAAAGAGAAGGTGGATATAATCTATCTCTGTTTCCCGAACAACCCCACAGGCGTTGCCGCTACGCGTAAGCAGCTTGTGCCGTGGGTTGAGTACGCAAAGGAAAACGGCGCGGTGATACTCTATGACAGCGCGTATGAAGCGTTTATAACAGACCCCGATGTGCCGCACAGCATATACGAAATTGACGGGGCGAAAGAGGTTGCGATTGAATTCAGGAGCTTTTCAAAAACTGCCGGCTTTACCGGTACGCGCTGCGCCTACACCGTTGTTCCGCACGAGCTTAAAGTAGACGGAACGGAGCTTAACGCGCTTTGGAACCGCCGTCAGTGTACGAAATTCAACGGCGTACCTTACATAATCCAAAGAGCTGCCGAAGCGGTGTACAGCGAGGAAGGACAGCGCGAAACGAAAGAGACAATCGCGTACTACCTCGAAAACGCAAAAATTATCCGTGAAGCATTAACTGAAGCAGGCCTTACCGTATACGGCGGTGAAAATGCGCCCTACATCTGGGCAAAAGCGCCTTGCGGTATGAAATCGTGGGAATTTTTCGACAAAATCCTTGACGAAGCCGGCGTTGTTACCACTCCCGGCTCAGGCTTTGGTCCAAGCGGTGAGGGATATGTAAGACTTACAGCCTTCTCCACAAAGGAGAATACCATTAAGGCAATGGAGAAAATCAAGGCGATATTGTAAGCACGAAAAAAGAACCGTTCATAAGCGAAACGGTTCTTTTTGTATGCAATATATATTTATTCAACATCCGGCAATTTAGCGAAGCTTGCCGCAAGCTCCTCGTCGGTCGGAATGTAGTCGGTCATTTCGCCGTTGTGGAACTTTTCATATGCCACCATATCAAAGTAGCCTGTTCCGGTAAGGCCGAATACGATTGTCTTTTCCTCGCCTGTTTCCTTGCACTTTAAGGCCTCGTCAATCGCTACGCGGATAGCGTGGCTCGACTCAGGCGCGGGGAGTATACCCTCAACCCTTGCGAACTGCTCCGCCGCTTCAAATACGGCTGTCTGTTCAACGCTCGTAGCCTCCATAAGACCGTCATCATAAAGCTGCGAAAGTGTGGAGCTCATACCGTGATAGCGTAAGCCGCCCGCGTGGTTCGGTGACGGTATGAAGTTTGAACCCAATGTGTACATCTTCGCAAGCGGACAAATCATACCGGTGTCGCAGAAGTCATACGCGTACTTGCCGCGTGTAAAGCTGGGGCAGGATTTCGGCTCAACTGCGATAATTCTGTAATCGTTCTCGCCGCGCAGCTTTTCGCCCATAAACGGCGAGATAAGACCGCCGAGGTTACTTCCGCCGCCGGCGCAGCCTATTATAATATCGGGGTTTATATTGTACTTGTCAAGCGCGGCCTTTGTTTCAAGACCGATGATTGACTGGTGCAAAAGCACCTGATTTAAAACCGAACCGAGAACATATCTGTAACCGTCCTTTGACGTAGCCACCTCAACCGCTTCGGAAATCGCACAGCCGAGACTGCCGCCTGTTCCGGGATGCTCGGCTAAAATTTTTCTTCCAACCTCGGTAGTGTCTGACGGCGACGGTGTAACGGACGCGCCGTAGGTACGCATAACCTCGCGTCTGAATGGCTTTTGCTCATAAGAAACCTTAACCATATAAACTTTGCAGTCAAGGTCAAAGTACGAGCAAGCCATAGACAATGCCGTACCCCACTGACCTGCGCCTGTTTCGGTCGTGACGCCTTTAAGCCCTTGCTTCTTAGCGTAATAAGCCTGAGCAATCGCGCTGTTAAGCTTGTGCGAGCCGCTTGTGTTGTTGCCCTCGAACTTGTAATAAATCTTCGCCGGTGTACCGAGCTTCTTTTCAAGACAGTACGCTCTTACCAAGGGCGAAGGACGGTACATTTTATAGAAATTACGGATTTCCTCCGGAATGGGAATGTAGGCGTTTGTATTGTCAAGCTCCTGCGCAACAAGCTCATCACAGAATACGACGCCAAGCTCCTCCGCCGTCATAGGCTTATGCGTCGCAGGATTTAAAAGCGGCGCCGGCTTGTTCTTCATATCCGCGCGGACGTTATACCAAGCCGTAGGCATTTCGCTTTCTTCAAGATAGATTTTGTAGGGGATTGTTTTCTCTGACATAATGTTTCTCCTTTCAGTTTGAGTAAAAAACAGAAAACCTCTGCGAAAGATGACGCAGAGGCAGAATTTTCGTATATTTTTCTATTCTGTTCTAATCTCATCTAATCTGCTACTATTATACTAAATCGGCATATGCTTTGTCAATACCAAAATATTACGGTTTTGTCTTGACACTAAGGTGTATTTTATATATAATTATAAGATAGGATTGCGATTTTTATAAATAAAAAAGGAGTATATAACAATATGAAACCAATGGGCGTAAACGAAATACGTGAAAAATTTTTAAGTTTTTTTGAAACAAAGGGCTGCTTGAGGCTTGGCAGTTTTCCGCTGATACCGAAAAATGACGCGAGCCTGCTGCTCATAAATTCGGGTATGGCGCCGATGAAGATGTGGTTCCAGAACCCCGAAACCGCGCCGAGAAGACGCGTTACAACGTGCCAGAAGTGTATAAGAACGGGCGATATTGAGAATGTCGGAAAGACTGCGCGTCACGGAACATTCTTTGAAATGCTCGGAAACTTCTCGTTCGGCGACTACTTCAAGCACGAAGCGACAGCGTGGGCGTGGGAGTTTTTCACAAAGGTTATGGAGATACCGGCGGACAAGCTCTGGATTTCTGTTTACGAGGACGATAACGAGGCGAGAGATATTTGGGTAAACGAGGTAGGCGTGGACGCTGCGCGCATAGTTAAGCTCGGTAAAGAGGACAACTTCTGGGAGCACGGCACAGGACCGTGCGGCCCCTGCTCGGAGATTTACTATGACCGCGGCGAAAAATACGGCTGCGGCAAACCGACCTGCGGCGTAGGCTGCGACTGCGACAGATATATG
>JAFQYK010000415.1 GCA_017406485.1 Clostridia bacterium | reverse complement strand
TATTCATCGTATATTTTTTCACTCCGTTTATAATTATTAGTACGATATATTACAAATTAAATCATATAATATATTTACACTTATGTCAAGGGTATGTATAATAAAATCAGAACAAATCGGAAACTTTCAAAGGAGAGGAAATTATGAAACGCTTTTTATCCTTAATTCTTTCGGCAGCAATGGTTTTCGGCACAACAGCAAATCTTACATTTACCACCACTGCGTCTGCGGAGGACGGCGCAACGGTAGTGCGCCTTGACCCGTCAAACGCGTCACCGTTCAATAACGGTGAATTCGAGGGCTGGGGTACGGCTCTCTGCTGGTGGGCTAACCGTCTCGGCTACAGCCCCGAACTTACGCAGCAGGCGGCGGACGCGTTCTTTGACGAGGAAAAAGGTCTCGGTCTTGACATCGCGCGCTATAACTTAGGCGGCGGCGATGACCCGACCCATAACCACATAACGCGCTCCGACTCAAAGGTACCGGGCGTATGGAAAACGTTTGAACTGTCGAGCGATGGTAAGGACGTCACAAATATTACATATGACATTACCAATGACCAGAACCAGCTAAACATCGCAAAGGCGGCTTTGGCAGCAAACCCGAACCTGTATTTTGAGGGCTTTTCAAACAGTGCGCCGTACTTTATGACGGTATCCGGCTGTACAGGCGGAGGAGATCCGGCTTCAAGCGACAACTTAAAAAGCGATATGTACGACGACTTCGCAAAATTTATTGCTGACGGAACAAAGCTGTTTAAGGATAACGGTATAGTGTTCAAGAGCTATTCGCCGATGAATGAGCCTGATACAAACTATTGGGGCGTTCTGAGCCCTAAGCAGGAGGGCTGTCATTTCTCGCCCGGCACGAGCCAGTCAAATATGATTATTGAAACGCGTAAGGCTCTTGACACAGCAGGTCTTACAGATGTGCTTGTTGCGGGTATGGACGAAACAAGCCTTAAAAGCACATATAACAACCTGGCTTCACTCACAACCGAGGCGAAAACGGCGCTTGGCAGAATTGACACGCACACCTACAGCGACAGAAATTATCACGCGCAGGTAAAAGCAAGGGCGCAGGAGCTTGATAAGAACCTCTGGATGAGCGAGGTTGACAAAGGCGGCGATGGCTTCACTCTAGCGCAAATGATACTTGAGGATATGAACGGTATGCAGCCGTCAGCCTGGGTAATGTGGGATATAGTTGACAAGCACCGTGACGCAAACTTCACGGCGCCCGACGGCACACATCCCGAAGCAAACGCAACGCTTAACGCGACAGATTCCCTTTGGGGCGTAGGTATGGGCAACCACGACACAAACACCTTGGAGCTTGCAAACAAGTATTATTTCTTCGGTCAGTTCACGCGTTATATAAACCCCGGCGATACGATAATCGCTTCATCATCAAACACGCTTGCGGCATACAACAAGACCACGGGCGATATAAAGATTGTCGCACTTAACAGCGGCAGCAGTGACAGGCCGTATACCTTTGACCTTGGCGCATTCACAAATGTGGGTACAACTGTAAAGGAATACCGCACAAACAATGCTACAGGCGCAGGTGCGGAGCATTGGGCTGATATTGAGAACGGCGCAACTCTTGCAGGTAAGAAGCTCAATACTACATTAAAAGCGGGAACACTTACAACATATGTCGTTGAGGGCGCAGGCGCAACCGATTATATGATGATAAACGGTGCATCAACAATGGTTGTCGGCGTTGACTATAGCTACACGGTAACACGCGGCTCAAGCGCGACAGCTCCGGCTGTTACGTGGACTGTATCAGATCCCGAGGTTGCAGATGTAACCGCGGACGGCGTTGTTACGGCAAAGAAGGGCGGCAGCTTTACGCTTACCGCAACAGCCGGAGACGGCGCATATACAACGCTTGACATACAGGCATTAAGCACTGACCAGACAATAAGAATAGTAAACAAGAACAGCGGCAAAGGTCTTGAAACGAAGAACAAGGCGCTGAATTCCGGCGCACAGCTTACACAGTGGGAGGACAGAGGAATTGATACCGCCGCGTGGAAATTGAGCGCAACAAGTGACGGACATTTTAACATAGCAAACGCGAACAACAATATGCTGCTTGCAAATTCCAACGGAACGCTCGTTGTTTCGGACTCAATAACCGACGATAACGCAAAGTGGGATTTAATAAATCACGGCGGATATTACGAGATAAAGAATGTCAGCCTTGGAAAATCACTTGATGTAAGCGGTCAAAGCGTGGCAAATGGCGGAAATGTAATTCTCTACACCTTCGGCGGCGGCGATAATGAGCTTTGGTCATTCGTACCGACAGAGGGCGAGCTTACACACGTTGTTATTGAACCTGTTGACTATAGTGCAAAATATACCGGTACAAAATATACCTATGTAAGTAATTATGCGGCGGCGACAAATGATTTTAACGACAGTGACTTAAAGGGATTTACTACGACAGGAACAGGCGGCGCGACTACTGACGGCGCGGGCGAAGCTGTTCTCGGCGTGCAGTCAAACTACAACAACCAAAACGGTGTCGGAGTTTCGGGCAGCGCAACATTAACGCTTGACCCTGCGCTTACGTGCGTGGACAGTCAGATAATAAATATGGCGTTTGACGTATATTGCTCAAATTCAGGCGGTACTGCTGATTTCGGTATTTACGGCACGAACGACGCGCAGCTTATGAAAGTCGTTGTTTCCGGTTGGGATAACTATGTTATAAATACCGGTAACGTTGAAACTGATGAAGCAGGCAATGCAAAGCCGTATCTGCGTAATAATGTAAATGACAAGGTAGCCAACCAGCTTATCGCAAATGGCGGTCATATGGAAATATACTATAAGCCGTCAACAGGTATTATAAAGGTAACGCTGAAAAACAATACAAACTCATCTCCGCTTAAATCATACGAGGGAAGAGTAAAACCGGGTACGCCCATATCAAAACTTGCCTTTAACGCAAATTATACAAGCTGGTCAAAGCCGATGTATGTGGATAACCTTGTAACAAATATCGTTACCTACAGCGATGATGATTTTGATGACATTACGGCACCCGAACTTTCAGACGAGCCCGACACACCTCCCACGCCGACAGAAGCCCCCGTGCTTCCGTCAAGCGGCGAGCTTATAAACCTTAACTTTAACGGAAATCTTGACAGCACTTCAACCTACGGCAAGGCAACGGCATTGGGTACAGCGCAGTTTGCCACTGTTGACGAAAGACAGGCGCTTCAGTTTGACGGTACAAGGGCAACGGCTATTAAGCTTACAGATGCAAACGGCAATCCGCTGCTTACGGGACAGAAAAATCTCACAATTTCATTTAAGGTTAAGCCGACTGCGACATCTACCTCGTGGTGGTTCTATGCTGCGCCCAATGACAGCGCACAGTCAGCTAATAATGAAAAGTACCTCGGCGCGTTCACAAACGGCGGCAAGATAAATGTTGAACGCTACAACAACAGCGGCAAGCGCAGCACGGCAAATCAATGCGCCGTTCCCGCGAATGAGTGGAGCGAGGTTGAAATCCACGTAAACAACGGCTCAACCTCGGTATTCGTAAACGGAACTCTGCAGAGCAGCGTTGATTCAACCGTAAATATTGCCGATATGCTTGGCGATAAGTCTGTTTTCTATATCGGTCTTGCAAACTGGGGCAGCGGTGAGTATGCAACCGGTTATATGGATGATTTCGTAATCAAAAATTACAGCCTTCCGACGGTTCAGGCATACAGAAGCGGCGATGTTATCGGTTACACCTCGGATTACAGCGAGGCGGACGGATATGATATGTTTGTGGCTGTTCGTGATAATGAGAAAAATCTCATTGGCGTAAGCAAGGGCGCAAGGGGTTCATTTGACCTTCCCGATGAAAACGGCACATACACAATAACCGAGTATCTTTGGAAGGATATGGAGCCGGTAACCGACCCGATTACGGTAACGCCCGAAACAATAACAGACGGCTATCTGTTTGCTCACTTTGTAGGCACAGAGAGCAGCGCGGATATGGAACAGATTTATTTCTCGCTTTCAACCGATGGTTCAAGCTGGAAAACAATAAACAGCGGCGCGCCGATACTCACAAGCACGGTCGGCGAAAAGGGCGTGCGCGACCCATACATTATGCGCACGGAGGACGGTAAGTTTGTAATAATCGCAACGGATCTGAGCATATACAACCTCGGCAAAACGCAGGGCACCAACAAATGGGGCTACAGTCAGACAAACGGTTCAAAGAATATAGTAGTATGGAAGAGTGACGACCTTGTAAACTGGAGCAGCGCAAATCTTGTTAAGGTTGCTCTGGACACAGCAGGCTGCACGTGGGCGCCGGAGGCTGTTTACGACAGTGAAAAGCAGCAGTATATGGTATTCTGGGCGTCAAAGGTTTCGACAGACAGCTATGCAAAGCAGAGAATGTACAGAAGCTACACAACAGACTTTGAAACGTTCACCGAACCGGAGATTTATATAGAGAACGACTCAAGTGCGATTGACACGACTATAATTAAAGAGGGTAATACTTATTACCGCTTTACAAAGGACGAAACGCACAGCGCGGTGACAATGATGAAAAGCACCTCACTCTCCGAGGGTTGGACGGATGTTGATACCTATAAAATCAACAACGTAGCCGGCAACACCGTAACAGGCTACGAAGGCCCGACAATCTACAAAATAAACGGCGAGAATAAATGGTGCCTGCTCCTTGACTACTATTCAAAGAGCCAGGGCTACAAGCCGTTTGTGACGGACGATATATCGGTCGGCGCGTTCACCTCGGCGGCGGACTTCAAGTTTGACGCAACCTACCGCCACGGTACGGTAATGCCGATAACAGGCGAGGAATACATCAGACTTTTGGGCGCATATTGATTTAACGGCAAAACGGAGGACTGTCACCTCCGTTTTTTGCTGATTAAAAAACAATGCGCAGCTTTGAAG